>NZ_JBIUAQ010000032.1:0-68799 GCF_044547565.1 Amycolatopsis sp. NPDC052450
CTCCTGGATTGATCTTGGTCGACGATCCATCTACCAGGAGCTTCGCCACGTTCACAGCACCAACACACCCACCCCGTCACCAGGATGAAAAAGGCTCAATGAAGGGGCCTTTCATAGCAAATTTTGCAATGAAAGGCCCCTTCATTGCACGGGGGAGCTGGGTCAGAGCGCGCGTTCGCGCATGAGCAGCAGCGTGTAGGCGGCCAGCGTCTGCGCGTCGGTGATGTCACCCGTGGCGATCATCTTCTCGAACTCGCCGAGCTCGAACCACGCCGTCCGCATGTCCTGCTCCTCGACCTCGCGCTGGGCTTCACCCTGCGTGAGATCGGTGGCCAGGAACACGCGGCCGCGCTGGCTCGATATGCCGGGGGCGACGTCGGTCACGCCGAGGTCGGTCATCGAGCCGGCGCGCAACCCGGTCTCCTCGCGCAGTTCGCGGGCGGCGAGTTCGTGCGCCGGGAGGTCGGCCCGGTCGGGCGCGGTGCCCATGGGGAACTCCCATCGCCGCAGCCCGAGCGGATAGCGGAACTGCTCGACCAGGTGGAACCGGGCGCCGTCGAAGGGGATGATCACGGCGCAGGTGGGCTTGTCGACGACGGCGTAGATCCCCTCGGAACCATCGAGCCGCCGGACGGCGTCCTCGCGCACGGTCATCCAGTTGTTCCGGTACACCTCACGCGAGCTGACACGCTGAACGGGGTCCATGCGCACAGTATCGCCATGCTTGTCCTACCCTCGCGTGGTGCGCCTTGTGATCGCTCGCTGCCAGGTCGACTACGCCGGCCGTCTGACCGCCCATCTGCCGATGGCCACCCGGCTGCTGCTCGTGAAGGCCGACGGCTCGGTGTCCGTGCACTCGGACGACCGCGCCTACAAGCCGCTGAACTGGATGAGCCCGCCATGCTGGCTGATCGAGGACGGCAAGCTGTGGATCGTCGAGAACAAGCAGGGGGAGAAGCTCGTCATCACCATCGACGAGATCTTCCACGACCACGCCCAGGAACTCGGCGCGGAACCGGGACTGCAGAAGGACGGCGTCGAGGCGCACCTGCAGGAACTGCTCGCCGAGCACATCAAGACCCTCGGTGACGGCTACACCCTGGTGCGGCGGGAATTCCCGACCGCGATCGGCCCGGTCGACATCATGGCCCGCGACGCCGACGGTGCCAGCGTCGCCGTCGAGATCAAGCGGCGCGGCGAGATCGACGGCGTCGAGCAGCTGACGCGGTACCTCGAACTGCTCAACCGTGACCCGCTGCTGGCGCCGGTGCAGGGCGTCTTCGCGGCGCAGATCATCAAGCCGCAGGCGCGGGTGCTGGCCGAGGACCGGGGTATCCGGTGCCTCACGCTGGACTACGACGCTTTGCGCGGCATCGAGTCGGACGAGTTCCGCCTCTTCTGAGCACGCTCACTCGCGTTTAGTCCTCTGGATGCGGTACTTGCACGCGCAAGTATCGCATCCAGAGGACCAAATGCGGTGGGGTCGTGGGCCGCGAAGCTCACCAGCAGGTGTGTCCACCCGGGTGAGTTTCCGAGTAGCGTTTGATCGCAGTGCAGTTGCCCAGGTAGGAGCTGTAATCGTCGAGGGTGCCCAGTACCGCGTCCGGAGAAGGCTCGGCGTATACGCCCGGCGCGAGCATCACCATCTTGTCGCCTGTGACGTACTGGGTGTACCGCTTGTCGACCTTCGACCTGGGAACGAATTTCGGGTACTCGCTCGGCTGCGTCGTCGAGACGATCGTGCTGGTCGGACTGGGGCTTGAAGACGGTGGCCGTGTCGATGTCGTCACTGCGGATGAAGTCGACTTGCCCGTGGTCGCCGGAGAAGCGCCTCGCTGTTCGGCACAACTCGCTGTGAGCACGGCGAGAACCACGACGAGGAACGCGATCACGGCACGGTTCATGCTGCGAAGTCGATCGCCGACGGCGTTGTGTTACGTGCTCGCTCGCATCCAGAGGACTGAACGCGACGCTGAACAGCCGATACCGAATCGAGTCCTCGGTTTTGTATCTGCATTGTTTCCCGCGCCACAGAATGCCCTTAAGGGCGGCGGGAAATTAACGAACTCGGGTTCTCTCGCAAAAGAACCAGCTGTTTCCGTGCCATTCGGGTGAACGGCGGATTCCTCCGTCTCACGCTGTGCCACACTCGATTTCCGCGAGGGGTACCACCGACATCCGGTGGTGGTCGCAGGGGTGATGCGCCATGAGTGATTCTCGGAAACACGTCGATCTCGTTCTCGAAGGCGGCGGCGTCAAAGGCATCGGGCTGCTGGGTGCGGTGCTGGAGTTGCACGAAGCCGGTTATTCGTTCCCGCGGATCGCCGGGACGAGCGCAGGGGCGATCGTGGCGACGCTGGTCGCCGCTTATCAGAAGGCGGGGAAGGATCTCGGCGGTCTGGAAGCGGTGATGAACGACATGGACTGCCGCCGGTTCCAGGACCAGTCCCTGCTCGACAAGGTCACCGGCCCGATCGGCGACGGCGTCGATCTGCTCCTGCACGACGGGATGCATTCCGGTGATTATCTCGTCGAATGGCTCACGCCGTTGCTGGAAGAGGTCGGTGTGCGCACTTTCGCCGATCTCGCCATCGAGGATCCCGAAAGTACTTTGCTTCCGTACCAACGGTATTCCCTGGTCGTCCATGTCAGCGACCTGACCCGTCGCGTCCTCGTCCGGTTGCCTTGGGATTATTCCCAGTACGGCCGCGACCCCGGCGCGGAGAAGATCGTCGACGCCGTCCGCGCGTCGATGTCGATCCCGCTCTACTTCCGGCCGGTGCAGTTCGACGTCCGTCCGGAGGGCACGGTCACCTGGGTCGACGGCGGCCTGCTGTCGAACTTCCCCATCACCGTCTTCGACCGGACCGACACGAAGAAGCCGCGGTGGCCGACCTGGGGAGTGAAGCTTTCCGGGGAACCCGTGGGCGGCAGGGACAAACCGGTGAAGAGTGCGTTGCGGATCGCCATCGGTTCGCTCGAAACCCTGCTGTCGGACTGGAATCGTTACCGGTTGCACGAGGAAGGTGTGAACCGGAGGACGGTCTACGTCGACACGACCGGGATTTCCGCCGTCGACTTCGGGCTCGGCGAAGAGGAGAAGAAGCGCCTCTTCGAAAGCGGGCGGGAGGCCGCGCGGCGGTTTCTGGAAAAGATCGTGCCGCAGTGAACTCGCCGGCGGTATTCCGGTGGGATGAGGGATAGGAGGATCCCATGCGTTATCGCCCGATCGGCAGTGACCCGGCGGACGGCCGCCTCGGCCGGTTCGTCCCGGACGACTGGCGTCACATCGAGCGCTATCCGTTGACCGCGCTCGCCACGGAGGACCGGCCCACCCGGTCTCCGGTCGTCATCGGCGTCAACTGGTACAAGGAATTCGACGTCCCGGAAAAGGACGAGAAGTCCGGCGAGTTCTTCGTCGCGAAGGGCGGCGCCAAAACGCTCACCAGGATCCGCGGCGGGCACTGCGTCTGCCTCGAACCCGGTGAATCGACCGACGGAGACACCCAGTACTCCTTCTACGACCAGGGCAAGGAAGGCGCTTGCGTCGGCTTCGGCTGGTCGCGGTGCATGACGCTGTTCAACGGTGACCTCTACGCCGCGCGGTGGCTGTGGGACCAGTCGAAGCTGCGTGACGAATGGGGCGAGACGAACCCCGGCGACAACAACGGCACGTCCGTCCGCGCGGCGGCCGAGGTGCTGCTCGAACTGGGGCACGTCCCGTGGTCGGAGACCTACGCCGACGACGATCACGTCAAGCGGGCCGCCTACACGCCCGACGCCAAGAACGGCCTCCATGCCTACCGCTGGGCGAAGACGGTCGAGGAGGTGCACGCGGTGCTGGGCAACCCGCGTGCCGACGAACTCGGCGCCGTGCCGTTCCTCAACTCATGGGGCTCGGGCTACCCGCACCGCACGTACATGCCGGACGACGTCCTCGCCCGGCTGATCGAGGAGGACGGCGAGGTCGGCCTGCCCACGGACCGGTAAACCCCCACCGGTCACGGGAAGGGTCGTTCCTGGCGAGAGCCGGAGCGGCCCTTTCCCCGTTACCGACGGTCGAAGGTGATCCCGGTCCGTACCCGCAGTTCGGTCCGGGGGCAGCCGGAGTCGGCCGGGCGTTCCGCGGTGAACGTGTATCCCTGGTCGCCGTCCATCGGGAACTCGACCCGCACCAGGCTGTCGCGGGACACGGCTTCGGCGGTCACCACGCCGCCGACCGAAACGTGCCACCGCACTTCCGCCGCGCAGCCGGGCAGTTCGACGGAAAGGGTCCCCACGCCTCGTCGCGCCGACCGGTGGACACCCGCGAACGGGGTCTCCACCTTCTGTCCCCGGAACAAGGCGTACCGGTGGACGGGGACGCATACCGTCGCCTCGTTCGCGTTGGCGCATTCCCGCTGTGTCAGGGGAGCGTCGCCGCCGACGACTTCGGTGTCCACGTGGTCCGATATGGTCGAAAACAGGAGGCTGAACGCGCCGCCGATGGCGATGAACACGACCGCGTTCACCGCCGCCGCCAGGACCGCGCGCACTCGCCGTCGCACGGTCTCGGCCCGCTTCCGCGCCGCCGCCTCCACCTTCTCCAGCAGTCCGGGGTCGTCGGTGGCCGCCGAGATGAGCAAGGCGAAATCGCGTGCCGTCCCCTTGGCGGCGCGGTACGCCGCCCAAGCCGTGAGAACCGCGACCAGCGCGCTGAGGATGCCCGCGATCCAGGACAACCGTTCGATCCACTCCCAAGGCACCCGCGTAGTGAAGCGGGCCGAGCCGGGAGCGAACACGGCAGTTCTGCCGGATGAACGACAACCGTGCTCGGGCTTCTAGCGGGCTCGGAGCGGACAAGAATTGTCAAAAACTGCCCTTTCGTACACATCCGGGCCGACCTCGCCCACCCGCACTGCCGTTCCTGAATCCATGCAGTATGGTCCGCGATTGACGCGATACCGGCGTTTCTCGTGAACGTATTCACTAATGGAGGTGGGTCGGTTGCACGTGCTGGCCGATGCGAACCTGCGGCTCGACGCAAGTCCGATCGACTACGTCCTGCTCGCCTTCTATTTCGCACTGGTGCTCGGCATCGGGTACATGGCGCGAAGGTCGGTCTCGAGCAGCCTCGACTTCTTCCTCTCCGGCCGCTCGCTGCCCGCCTGGGTCACCGGTCTCGCCTTCATCTCGGCGAATCTCGGCGCGGTCGAGATCATGGGCATGTCGGCCAACGGCGTGCTCTACGGCCTGCCGACGGTCCACTACTTCTGGATCGGCGCGATCCCGGCGATGCTGTTCCTCGGCATCGTGATGATGCCGTTCTATTACGGCTCGAAGGTCCGCAGTGTCCCGGAGTTCATGCTCCGCCGGTTCGGCAAACCCGCCCACCTGGTCAACGGCATCAGCTTCGCGAGCGCGCAGATCCTCATCGCCGGCGCGAACCTGTTCCTGCTCGCCAGCGTGGTGAACCTCCTGCTCGGCTGGCCGCTGTGGGTGTCGATCATCGTCGCGGCCGCGGTCGTGCTCTCCTACACCGCGCTCGGCGGCCTCTCCGCCGCGATCTACAACGAGGTCCTCCAGTTCTTCGTGATCGTCGCGGCGCTGCTGCCGCTGACCATCGTCGGCCTGGTGAAGGTCGGTGGCTGGCAGGGCCTCGTCGACAAGGTCACCGCGAGCCCCGGCGGTGAGGCGCAGCTGCATTCGTGGCCGGGCGACAACCTCACCGGCTTCGGCAACAGCTTCCTTTCGATCCTCGGTCTCGTCTTCGGCCTCGGTTTCGTGCTGTCCTTCGGTTACTGGACCACGAACTTCGTCGAGGTCCAGCGCGCGATGGCGTCGAAGAGCATGTCGGCCGCGCGGCGGACGCCGATCATCGGCGCGTTCCCGAAGATGTTCGTCCCGTTCATCGTGATCATCCCCGGCATGATCGCCGCGGTCACCGTGTCGGAGTACGTCCAGGACAAGCAGGTCCTGCTCGACGGCGGCGAAGCGCCCAGCGGCGTCACCGCGAACAACGCGATCCTGCTGCTGATGCGCGACCTGCTGCCCAACGGCATGCTCGGGGTCGCGCTCGCCGGTCTGCTCGCCTCGTTCATGGCCGGGATGGCCGCGAACCTGAGCTCGTTCAACACCGTGTTCACCTACGACATCTGGCAGTCGTACGTGAAGAAGAACGAGTCGGACGGCTACTACCTCCGGCTCGGCCGCCTGGTCACCGCGGTCGGCACCGTACTCGCGATCGGCACCGCGTTCATCGCGTCGAACTCCGGGAACATCCTGACCTATCTGCAGGACCTGTTCTCCTTCTTCAACGCGCCGCTGTTCGCCACCTTCATCCTCGGCATGTTCTGGAAGCGGATGACGCCGACGGCGGGCTGGGTCGGCCTCGTGTCCGGTACCGCCTCCGCGATCACGGTCTGGCTGCTGTCACAGGCCGGGGTCCTCGGGCTCACCGGGCAGGGCATCAGCTTCGTGGCCGCCGGTACGGCGTTCGTCGTCGACATCGTGGTCAGCGTCGCGGTCTCGCTCGCCACCGCGCCGAAGCCGGAGGCCCAGCTGGTCGGCCTCGTGTACTCCCTCACCCCGAAGGAGTCGCTGAAGCACGACGAAACCGGCGACGACGCGGGCTGGTACCGCAAGCCGGGCCTGCTCGCGGGCATCGTGCTGATCCTGACCATCGTGCTCAACATCATCTTCTAGGAGGCCGGAGATGGCTGCGTCCCAAGCTCCGAAGAAGGCCGGCGTCTTCGACATCCGGCTGATCATCGCCCTGCTCATCGGCGGCTACGGGCTGGTGCTCACGATCATGGGCCTGTGGTTCACCACCGAGGAGGAGCTGGCCAAGGCCGCCGACGTCAACATCAACCTGTGGGCGGGCATCGGCATGCTGGTGTTCGCGGCGTTGTTCATGCTGTGGGCGAAGCTGCGGCCCATCGTGGTGCCGACCGGCACCGACGGCGAGAGCGGCGAATAGCCGGGTTGTCCGGACAGGCGCGAGGCGGTCCGGCTACCGTGCACGTCGTGTCGCTCAACGCTCGACGTCGCCGGATCGCGTCCGTGCTGGCCCTGGTCGCCGCACTCGGCGCGCTGTCGGCCTGCGGTCAGAACCTCGGCAAGTCCAACTTCGCCCGTACCACCGTCGCCGCCGAAGCGGGCTCCGGTTCCGGTCCGGTGCCCGACGGGGACATCAACGACCCGGCGGTCACCCCCGTGGTGATGCGCACGATCGATCCGTGTCCGCTGGTGGGCAAGGAGGCGTTGAGCAGCCTCGGCACCCCGGAGGACCCGCGGCCTTCGACCATCTCGTTCGGCAGCTGCCGGACGAAGGTCGTCGACGCCGGTGGCAAGGAACTCACGATCGGTGTGGACATCGGCGCGTCGACGTACGTCTCGACCAGTGGCGTCACCGTCTCCGCGGTCGAAGGGCTTCCGCAGATCGAGCGGAAGAGCAAGGACGGCAAGAGCTGCGACGTCGGCATCATGACGCTGCGCAAGCCTGAACGCGGGGTGAGCTTCTCGGTCACTTACGACGGTGGGGACCCCTGCGCGACCGGTCGCGCGGTGGCGGCCAAGGCCGTGAAGAGCCTGCACGCCTCACCGGCGAAGTACCCCTCCAGCGCGGGCACGCTGACCGCCGTCGACCCGTGCACCGCGGCTGACCCCGCCGTCCTCGGTGAAGTGGTGCCGCACGGTGCCACCACGCTGACCACCTTCCACTCCTGCGACTGGACCCCGGGCTCCAACCCGCGGATCTCCATCGGCTTCCGCCCCGGCCTGCCGCCGGAGCAGCGCGAGGGCAGCACGAAGGTCGAGATCGACGGCGTCACCGCGTACCAGAAGGGCGGCAGCGGCAGCGACGCCGAGTGCAAGGTCGAATGGCAGCACAAGCCGTGGGCCGACGACGAGGCCGAGATCGTCAGCGTGATCTACAAGAATTATGACGAGAAGAAGGACGAAGCGGCGTCCTGCGCGAAGGCGGTGAAGATCGCCAAATCGGTGATCTCCAAGCTGCCGAAGCCCTGACGCTGGCGGCATCCGGCCGGGCGAGGTAGGAAGGGGACACCTCACCCGCCGACGTGTCGGAGGCCGCTTTGAAGAAGATCATCAACGACCCGAAGACGGTGGTCGCGGAATCCTTGCGCGGACTCGCCGCGGCGCACGCGGACGTCCTGCGCGTGGAGGACGACCCGGCGATCGTGGTGCGCGTGGACGCGCCACTGGCCGGGAAGGTCGCGGTGATCTCCGGCGGCGGCTCCGGGCACGAACCGCTGCACGGTGGCTTCGTCGGACAGGGCATGCTTTCCGCCGCCGTACCCGGCGCGGTGTTCACCTCGCCGACGCCGGACGCCGTGGAAGCCGCGGTCAAGGCCACCACCGGGGACCCGGGCGCGCTGCTGATCGTGAAGAACTACACCGGCGACGTGCTCAACTTCGAGACCGCCGCGGAACTCGCCGCCGCCGAGGGGCTGGACGTGCGCAGCGTGGTCATCGACGACGACGTCGCGGTCAAGGACTCCACCTACACCGCCGGCCGTCGCGGTGTCGGCGGCACGGTGCTGCTGGAGAAGATCACCGGCGCCGCCGCCGAACGAGGTGACAAGCTCGACGCGGTGGAGGCGTTGGCGCGCAAGGTGATCGGCCAGGTCCGGTCGATCGGCGTCGCGCTCACCGCGCCGACGGTGCCGCACGCGGGCGAGCCGAGTTTCGACCTCGCCGACGACGAGATCGAGTTCGGCATCGGCATCCACGGCGAGCCGGGTATCGAGAGGACACCGGCGCTGTCCGCCGACGAACTCGTCGCGCGCATGGTCGACGCGGTGGTCACGGACCTGCCCTTCGGCGAGGGCGACAAGGTCCTGCTGTTCTCGAACTCGATGGGCGGGACCCCGCTGGTCGAGCTGTACCTCGCCCACGGGATCGCCGAGCGGCTGCTCGCCGAGCGTGGGATCGTGGTCGAACGGCGGCTGGTGGGGCCGTACATCACCAGCCTGGAGATGCAGGGGATGAGCCTGACGTTGCTGAAACTGGACGACGAGCTGACCGAGTTGTGGGACGCGCCGGTGAACACCCCGGCACTGAGGTGGGGAGTCTGATGGCCTGCACCGCCGAGACGCTCGCCGCCGCCTTGCGGGCGGCGGCCGCGGTGATCGCCGAGCATCGCGCCGAACTGGTCGACCTCGACCGCGCGATCGGCGACGCCGACCACGGTGAGAACATGGACCGCGGGTTCACCGCCATCGTGTCCGCTTTGGACAACGCGACGCCCGAGACCCCCGCGGCGGTCGCGAAACTGGCCGCCACGACGTTGATCTCGAAGGTCGGCGGTGCGGCGGGCCCGTTGTACGGCACGGCTTTCCTGCGCGCGTCGGTCAAACTGGGCGACGCGGCCGAAGTGGACGGCCCACTGCTCGTGGAGGCCCTGCGCGCGGCGCTCGAAGGAGTGCAGGCGCGCGGCAAGGCCGTCGGGGGAGACGCGACCATGGTCGACGCCCTGATCCCCGCCGTCTCCGCCGCCGAGGAGGCCTCCGGCTCCGACGTCGCGGCGATCCTGTCCGCGGCCGCCGACGCCGCGGACAAGGGCGCCGAGTCCACTGTGGATCTCGTACCCCGCAAGGGCCGCGCGTCGTACCTCGGTGAACGCGCCAAGGGGCATATGGATCCCGGTGCCCGTTCGACCGCGCTGCTGCTGCGCGCGTTCGCGGAGGCCGCCAAGTGAGCGTCGGAATCGTGCTCGTGTCCCACAGCGCCAAGCTCGCCGAAGGGCTCGCGGAACTCGCCGCGCAAATGGCTCCGGACGTCACCATCGCGGCGGCGGGCGGCCTGGCCGAAGGCGGGATCGGAACGGATTACGACGAGGTCGTCGCCGCGACGCAGCGCGCCGACGCGGGAGCGGGCGTCGTCCTGCTGTACGACCTCGGCAGCGCGCAGATGACCGCGGAACTGGCCGTCGAATCGCTCGCCGACCCGTCGGCCGCTGTCGTCGTGGACGCGCCGCTGGTCGAAGGCGCGATCGCCGCCGCCGTCGCGGCACAGGGCGGGGCGGATCGCGACGCCGTCGCCGCGGCCGCCGCTTCGGCGGGCGCCCCGCCGGACCTGACGTTCGACGAAGGAGTGCAGGACGGCGAGAGCAGTGTCGAACTCACGCTGCGGAACGAGGTCGGGCTGCACGCGCGGCCCGCCGCCGTCCTGGTCCGGAGCATCGCGGGGCTCGACGCGGAGGTCACCGTGCGGCTCGGCGACGAGACCGCGGACGCCAACAGCGTGCTCGCGCTGATGGCGCTCGGCGCCCGCCAGGGCGACCGGATCGAGGTCCGCGCGAAGGGCGCGCAGGCCGAAGAAGCGCTCACCAAGGTGAAGGACCTCGTCGATCAGAACTTCGGCGAGTGAGCTGAGGGTCTCGTGCCTCGTGCCGTGAGGGCCTCCTTGCCTACCGTGAAGGTAGTGAAGGAGGCCCTCACGGACTCTGGGTCCCTCAAGGGGGCCTTCACGGCGTGCGAGGCATCAGGCGTCGCCGGACGCGGGGGAAAGTCCCCGCGGGACCTCGTCCGCGAGTGACACTTACTCGATTCGGAGGGTGACAGCCGCTGCTTTCCGCGCCCCGGCATGGCACGATCGGAGAAACTACCAGCGAGTAACCTCCGGAGGCCGGTTGTGGCGCGGGAAATCTCGAGTGTGGGAGTCATCGGTCTCGGCACCATGGGTGCCGGGATCGCCGAGGTGCTCGCGCGGAGCGGCGTGTCCGTCGTCGCGGTGGAGATCGACGACGACGGCGTGAGCCGGGGGCGCGGTCATCTGGAGCATTCGACCGAACGTGCGGTGTCCGGCGGCAAACTCGACGCCGATGGACGCGACGCGCTGCTCGGCCGGATCCGGTACACCACTTCGCCGGCCGAACTGTCCGATGTGGACCTGGTGATCGAGGCGATCCCGGAGAACCTCGAAGCGAAATCCGACGTGTTCGCGCAGCTGGACAAGATCACCGGTCCGGACACGATCTTCGTCTCGAACACCTCGTCGCTGTCGATCACCGAGATCGGTGTGCACACCGCGCGGCCGGGCAAGGTCGTCGGGATGCACTTCTTCAACCCGGCGCCGATCCTCAAACTGGTCGAGATCGTCCGCACGGTCGTCACGGAACCCGACGTGATCACCGACGTCGTCGCGTTCGCCGAACGCCTCGGCAAGACCCCGGTGGTGATCGGTGACCGCGCCGGGTTCATCGCGAACGCCCTGCTGTTCGGGTATCTCAACCACGCGGTGCGGATGTACGAGCAGCGCTACGCCACCCGTGAGGATCTCGACGCGGCGATGCGGTTCGGCTGCGGATATCCCATGGGGCCCTTGGCGTTGCTCGACCTCATCGGGTTGGACACCGCGTACGAGATCCTCGACACGATGTACCACCAGTCGCGCAACCGGCTGCACGCGCCGGCGCCGCTGCTGAAGCAGATGATCACCGCCGGACTGCTCGGCCGGAAGACGGGGCAGGGTTTCTACACCTACGACGAGCCCGATTCGCCGACGGTGACCGACGCCGTCACCAAGTCCACAGTGGACAACGCCTCGGCGCGGGAGGTGCGCAAGGTCGGTGTCGTCGGGACCGGGACCATGGCGACCGGCATCGTCGAGGTGTTCGCGAAACGCGGCTACGAGGTCATCCTGCGGGCGCGCAGCGCGGAGAAGGCCGCGGCGTCCGTCGCGCGGGTGAAGAAGTCGCTGGACAAGGCCGTCGTCAAGGGCAAACTGTCCGAAGAGGACGCCGCCGCCGCGCTGGGCCGGATCTCGCCGGCGGTGGAGTTCGAGGAACTGGCCGACGTGGACCTGGTCGTCGAGGCGGTGGCCGAGGATCTGGCCGTCAAGCAGGCCGTTTTCGCCGCGCTCGACGACGTCGTGAAGCCGGGCGCGGTCCTGGCGACGACCACGTCCTCGCTGCCGGTCATCGAATGCGCGGCCGCCACCTCGCGACCTTCGGACGTGGTCGGCGTGCACTTCTTCAACCCGGCGCCGGTGATGAAACTCGTCGAGGTCGTCTCGACCATCGCCACCGCGCCCGACGTGATCGCGACCGTGGACGCCGTCTGCGCGGCGGTCGGGAAGCACCCCGTGCACTGCGGCGACCGGGCCGGGTTCATCGTCAACGCGTTGCTGTTCCCGTACCTCAACGACGCGGTGAAGATGCTCGAGGCGCACTACGCGGAGGCCGACGACATCGACACCGCGATGAAGGTGGGTTGCGGGCTGCCGATGGGCCCGTTCGAACTGCTCGACGTCGTCGGGCTGGACGTTTCGCTGGCGATCCAGCGGACCCTGTTCAACGAGTTCCGTGAAGAGGGCTTCGCGCCCGCGCCGCTGCTGGAGCACCTCGTGACCGCCGGACGGCTGGGGCGGAAGACCGGGAAGGGTTTCAAGGACTACTCGGCCCGGTAGGCCCCCGGATGTCAGGAAAGGGTCGTTCAAGACGAAAGACGTCCTGAACGACCCTTTCCTGACACTCGACCTGGCAGCACGGCGCCCCGCGTCGGTAACTTGAGCGACATGCCGGTTTCCTCGGGGGTCAGGAAGCGGATCAAGGAACTCCTCGATCCGGACGACGAGATCCACTACGTGTTCCCGGCCGACATCCTCGGCAGTACCAATCCCAGCGTGTTCTTCGCGGTGACCCGCAAGACGATCACGATCCTCACCACGGGGCACCTGAGCCGGAAGACCCCGAAACGGGTCGTCTCGGTGACACTGCGCAACCAGCGGATCGGACCGGTCGACACGTCGACCGTCCCGTGGTTCAAGTTCAACGGCATCGACTACGAGATCGACGACGAGTACGCCGCGGTGGTGCACGCGGCCGACGCCGAGATCCTGCGGGCAAAACCTGAAGATCCGCTGCCGGACCTCTAAGCTCGCGTGAGTGCGTCAGCTCACATACGACGGGATGCCCATCCCCGGCCTGAACGACCTGGTCCGGACGGCCATCCGGCTGCACCCCGCCCCGGGGGTGCCCGGTCCGGACGAAAGCCACTTCGGCGGCCCGCTGCTCTGGCCGTCCGACGAACCGTGGCCGGAGTGCCCGGTGACCTGGCCGCCCGACCCGGACGCCTCCGACGACGCGTGGACGGTCGGGCATCCGCTCGACCAGCCGGTTCCGGCGATGGTCGCCGCGGCGCAGTTCTTCCGCGACGACTTCCCGGAGTTGCCCTTCCCGGAGGGCACCGACGTCCTGCAGATGCTGTTCTGCCCGATGGAACACGACAGCCTTCATCACCGGGGGCCCGCGGTCCGGCTGATCTGGCGTGATTCGGGCGAGGTGCGGGACATCGCGGACCCGCCGCCCGCTCCCGAGGGCGCCGAAGCTTCCTACCTGCCGGAACCCTGCGTTTTCGAACCGTGCTCGATCGACGAACTGCCCCGGCTCTGCGACTTCCCGGCGGAGACCCGCTCGGCGCTCGGTATCCCCGAAGGCGCTGGCGACGAGCCGGAGGGCTGGCCCGAGCTGGGCCACTATTCGAAGATCGGCGGCTGGACAGCCTGGGACGCGACCGATCGGTCCGAGCTGGGCTGCCGGGAGTGCGGCGCCGAACTGCGCCAGACGATCGCGCTGGCCACGGAGGAGCATGAGGTCGGCTGCGGATGCGAAGCAGGCGAAGGCGAGCCGGCGGGCTGGACGTTCCGCCGTCAAGGGGCGCTGAACATCTTCACCTGCCCCACCGACGTCACGCATCCGTTCAAGGTCCGGATCGACTAGGCGGTAGCAAAGGTCCCCCGCTCCAGTGCTGGAAGACCAGGTTCGTGTGCACCCTCGCGACCTCGTCGCGGGCGGTCAGTTCGTCCAGCACCAGCCGTTGCAGCTCGGTCGCCGAAGCGGTGGCGACGTGCGCGAGGAAGTCGTCCGGGCCGGTCAGGTGGTAGACCGCGCGGACCTCGGGCAGCGCCAGCAGATGCTCGACGAACGAGTCGACCAGCGCCCGCCGGTGCGGGCGGACCTGGACGAACAGGAGTGCTTCGAGCGGGCGGCCGAGTTTGGCGGCGTCCACCTCCGCGCGCTGGCCGGTGATCACCCCGAGCTCGCGCAGCCGGTTGACGCGGTCGAGACAGGTCGAAGGCGCGATACCGACCTCGGCGGCCAGATCCTTGTTCGAGATCCGGGCGTCGTTCTGGAGAAGCCGCAGAATTCGAAGATCAACCGTACTCAGTTCGACAGAATCCGACATCGGCGAATGATATCCGAGGATATTGCGGAGGATCCGGAGAAAAACGCACCATCTGGGCATGACCGCAACGCTGCGCACCCGAGCCGTCCACGCCGGCCGTGACGATCTCACGGACCTCGGCGTCCACGCCGCTCCGCTCGACCTGTCCACGACGTACCCGTCGCGGGACAGCGTCGAGGAGGCAAGCCGCATCGATGAATTCGCCGCGTCGGGTTCGCTGTCCGGGCTGCCGGTCTACGGGCGGCTGAGCAACCCGACCGTCGAACGGTTCGAGAAGGCGCTCGCCGAACTCGAAGGGTTCGACGACGCCGTCGCCTTCGCCACCGGCATGGCCGCGGTGTCGGCTTCGCTGCTCGCCGCCGTCGCGCAGGGCAAACGGCATGTCGTCGCCGTCCGGCCGGTCTACGGCTGCACCGACCACATGCTCACGTCGGGTCTGCTCGGCACCGAGGTGACCTGGGCCGATCCGGAAGGCGTCGCGTCGGCGCTGCGGCCCGACACCGGCCTCGTGCTGCTCGAAACCCCCGCGAACCCGACCCTGCGCGAGGTCGACATCGCCGAGATCGTGCGCGCCGCGGGCGAGGTTCCGGTGCTGGTCGACAACACCTTCGCGACTCCCGTGCTCCAGCGGCCGGGACGGCACGGCGCCCGCTTCGTCCTGCACAGCGCGACCAAGTTCCTCGGTGGCCACGGTGACGTCATGGGCGGCGTGGTCGCTTGTAGCGCCGAAGACGCGGGGATGTTGCGGCAAATTCGCTTCGCCACCGGAGGCGTGCTGCACCCGCTGGCCGGGTACATGCTGCTTCGCGGCCTTTCGACTCTCCCGCTGCGCGTGAACGCCGCGTCCGCGACGGCCGCCGAACTCGTCGAGCGGCTTCGCGGTCACGCGAACGTGAGCGCCGTGCACTACCCGGCCGTCGGCGGTCCGCTGATCGCGTTCGAGGTCGACGGGGATCCGCACGCGCTCATCGGCGCGGTCCGGTTGATCACCCCGGCCGTCAGCCTCGGCAGCGTGGACTCGCTCATCCAGCATCCCGCCTCGATCAGTCACCGGATCGTGGCCGAGGACGACCGGCGCGGCGCGGGGGTCACCGACCGGCTCATCCGCATGTCGGTGGGGCTGGAGGACGTCGAGGACCTGTGGCACGACCTGGATCAGGCACTCAAGGCGTGCTGAGTTCTGCGATCGTCGTCACCGGGATGTCGACAAATCGTCCGGCGTGGCTAACCTGGTCGGGTGAAAGATCTGGTCTCGTCCTGGGTGGAATCTTCGGCTCGTAGCACGCTTTCCCGGCTGCACCAGCAGATCGGTGTCGCCGGGCTGGCCGCGGCGGCGGCCTTGCCCGGGCTGTCGGCCGTCTTCGATCAGCACTCCGCCGCGGTGCGGGACATCCTCGCGGCGGGGGTCGAAGGCTCGGCGGCGGTCGCCGGGGTTGTCCTCCTCGCCGGCTACGCGCGCGGGCTGCTCGACGAGGCGAAGACCACGGGGTGGACGTTCCGTGCTCCGGCCGATCTGTCCGCTTGGACCACCAGTGACTGGATGACCGCGCGGCTGGTCGGCGTGTGCTCACTGGCCGCCACGATCGACGACCGGCCGACCGGGAACGGGTAGGGCGGCCGGATGCCCCACCCGCTCCCGTGGAAGGTCAGCGGTACTCCGGCGGAGGGGGCATGTTTCCACCGGGGGGCCGCTGGCCGGGATCCTGGTGCGGAGGCACCTGGCCCTGGCTTGGCGGGAACTGCTGGTGCTGCGTCGGCTGCTGACCCACTCGGTTCGGGTCGGCCGCGTGGTGCCCGGCGGACACCGGCTGGTTGACCGTCGTGCGCTCGGTCGGCACGTCGCCGGAGCGGCCGGCGTCTTCGCGACCGCGCTGGTAGGCCTCGGCCTGCGCCTTCGCGGCGGGGATCTCCGCCTCGGCCCGGCCGAGCCAGGTCTCCCAGCGCTGCTGCATCGGCTTGATGAGACCACCGCCGACACCGACGACGGCGATGCCGCCGACCGTGGCGAGCACGGTGATCAGCACCGGCAGCGTGACCGCGGTGGCCACGCCGATCTGGTTCAGCGCGGCGATCGCACCGAGACCCCAGATGAACACCGAGGCGATGGTGGCGAGCACCTTGCCGTAGGAAACGCCGGCGAGGGCGTTGGCGACCAGGTCCTTGACCGCCTTGGCGATCGCGCCGGCGATCACCACGATGATGATCGCGACGATGGCGCGCGGCAGCCAGGCGACGATCTCGTTGAGCAGCGAGCTCACCGGGTTCGGGCCGAACACGCCGAACGCGAACTGCAGCGCGATCAGCAGGATCGCGTAATAGACGATCTTGCTGATGATGTTCGACGCGTCGAACTGGCTGCGCGCGAGCATCTGTTTGAAGCCCCCGCGTTCGAGGAGCCGGTTGAAGCCGACCTTCTCGAGCACCATGCTCACGGCTTTGGCGAGGGCCTTCGCGATCAGCCAGCCGATGAACAGGATGACCAGGAACGCGAGCAGTTTCGGGACGAAGGTGGCGACCGAACTCCAGGCGCTCGACACGCCTTGACCGAAGTCGACGGCCGCCAGTGCTGATGTGGCCACTGGACGTTCTCCCTTCCACCACTGGAGCTTCCAGGCTGGTGGGAGGGGGGTACCCGCCATTCGGGCGATCACACGTTGCGCCACCCGAACGGGTGGGTCAACCGCAGCAGCCGCCTCCGCAGCAGCCGCCCCCACCTGCGGGAACGGGGGCTGGACCGGAAGCGGAGCCGGTCAGCGCGACGGTCGTCAGCAGCTTGACGGTGTCCTGGTGACCCTCCGGGCACGGCGCGGGCGCACCGGACTCGCTCATCGGCCGCAGCAGTTCGAAGGTTCCCGCGCATTCGCGGCAGCGGTAAGCGTAAGTCGGCATGTCCGCCATTATCCCATCTCCTCGCCGGCTCCGGGATGGCAAGCTGGCCTGGTGGATATGCCTGTCGCGGCGCATGTGCCGCACCTCGGCCAAGTCGTCCCGTCCGTGTTGTCCGCCCTCGGCACCGCTGGGTTCGCGAATTCGCTGAGCCTGGCGGAGGCGTCCAGCGCGTGTGTCCTGCTCATCGACGGTCTCGGCTGGGAACTGCTGGCCGAGCACGCCGCCGACGCGCCCGTGCTCACCCAGCTGGCGAAGTCGCCGCTGCGGGTCGGTTTCCCGTCGACGACGGCGGCCGGTCTCGGCGCGATCGGCACGGGGCTCGCCTCGGGGGAACACGGCCTGGTCGGGTACAGCTTCGAGGTGCCGGGGACAGGCGTCCTGAACGCGTTGCGCTGGACCAGCCACGTGGACGGCGGCGATCTCCGCGGCGCTCTGCCGCCGCGCGAGGTCCAGCCCCTGCCGACGACGTTCGAACGCGCGGCGGCCGCCGGGATCAAGACCAGCGTGGTGTCTTCGGCGAAGTTCGCCGACACCGCGCTCACCCGCGCGACACAGTCCGGCGCGCGTTATGTCGGCGTCCACGCGCTCGGTGACCTGGCCGCCTGCATCCTGCACTGCCTCGAAACGCGGCCGGCGTTCTGCTGGGGCTACCACAGCGAACTCGACATGCTCGGCCACATCTACGGCCCCGGTTCGGCGCCATGGCGGATGCAGCTGCGCCACGTCGACCGGCTCGTAGAGTCCATTGTGGACGGATTGCCGTCCGGCGCGCTCCTCGCGGTCGTGGCCGACCACGGCATGGTGACCGTCGAGGGCGCGCTCGACATCGACGAGACACCGGTGCTGCTCGGCGGCGTCCGGGCGATCGGTGGCGAGGTCCGGGCAAGGCACGTCTACAGCGAACCGGGCGCCGAGGCCGACGTGCTGGCGGCCTGGCGCGAGGTGATCGGCGACCGGGCGTGGATCCTTTCGCGCGACGAGGCCGCCGAGGCGGGCTGGTTCGGGCCGGTCTCCGACCGGGTCCGGCCGCGGATCGGCGACGTGGTCGTGGCGGCGAAGGGACGGTTCGGGCTCGTGCGGGAACTGGCCGAGGCCGTCGAGTCCTCCCTGGTCGGCCAGCACGGCTCGCTGACCCCGGCCGAACAACTCGTCCCGCTGGTCCTCGCGCGCGGCTGACCCCGCATTCAGAGGACTAAATGCGTCAGGCGGGCTTCCTGGCCGAGAACTTCACGCTGCGTTTCGGCACGTGCTCGACGTCGATGTCGGTGAACCCGGCGGCGGTGAGGCGGGGCCAGAGCGAAACCGGGTCGAGCGCGTTCATCGTGTCGCCGAGGTGGAAGAACCGGAACGGCACGTTCGCCAGACTGTCGATCGCGCGCAGGACGCCGCCGGGGCGGAGCACCCGGAACGCCTCGGCGAAGATGGCGTCCTGCGACGCCGTCGTCGGCACGTGATGCAGCATCGTGAAGCAGACGACCGCCGAGAACTCGCCGTCCTCGAAGGGCATCGCCGCGCCGTCGCCGTGGACGATCCGCACCCGGCCGTCGAACTCCCGCTTGAGCAGCTCCGCCGAGGCCTCGTCGATCTCGACCGCGGTGAGCCGGGGGACGAGCCGGACGAGCGCGCGCGTGGTCGCGCCGAAGCCGGGCCCGATCTCCAGCACGGAGTCGCCGAGGTCGAAACCGGCGACGTTGCCCGGCATCTCGGCGGCGACGGCTTTCGCCCAGAGCGCGGAACTGCAGAGTTTGCGGTGCACCAGGTTCATCGGCATGAACCCGAAGCTAGCCGTGACCGGTAGGCGATAGGCTGCCAAGTGATGTCGAGAATCGGACTCCTTCCCCCGATGCCGACGGCGATGGTGCTCGGCGAGATGGAGCTGCCGGCCGGTACGTGGCTGCCGTGGCACGAGCACGACGGCCACCAGCTCGCCTGGGCGGCGCGGGGGATCCTGAGCGTGAACGTCGGCGAGCGGCACTGGGTGCTGCCGCCGACGCGCGCGCTGTGGATCCCGGCCGGTGTCGTGCACCGCACCGGCGCCACCGCGCAGACCGTGTTGCGGGGGATCTACGCCGCTCGAGACCGGTGCCCGGTGCGCTGGCGCGAACCGACGCTCGTCGCCGTCCGCCCGCTGCTGCGCGAACTGCTGGAGCACCTCGGCGCGGCCGGCCTCGGCGACGACGCGCGCCGCCGGGCCGAGGCCGTCGCCTTCGACCTGCTCGAACCGGTGGACGTCGTGCCGATCACCGTGCCGATGCCGTCGGACGGGCGCGCGCTCACCGTCGCGCGGGCGGTGATCGCCGATCCGGCGGACCGCCGCGGTCTCGCGGATTTCGCCCACGCCGCGGGCGCGAGCGAACGCACGCTCGCGCGGCTGTTCCTCACCGAATGCCGGACGACGTTCGGCGCGTGGCGGGTGCAGGCCCGGCTGCGCGCGGCCCTGCCGCTGCTGGCCGAGGGCATGCCGCTGACCGCGGTCTCCCGCCGGATCGGCTACTCCTCGCCGAGCGCTTTCGTCGCCGCCTTCCGCCGGGCGGTCGGTGTGACGCCGGGCGCGTACTTCGGCGGCTAGCCCCGCGAGTTACGCCTTCAATCACGTGAGTTCCGCCCCCAAACACGCGAGTTACGCCTACGGCCCGGCTCCGCCACGTGCCGACCCTTCAGACACGCGTGTCGTCCGCCCGATCACGCGTGACGGAAGGCGGATCACGCGTGATCGCAGGCGAAACTCGCGTGTCTGGAGGCGGAACTCGCGTGGTCGAAGGCGTATCACGCGACCGAATCTCGAGAGAGCGGGATCACCCCGTACTAGGCCATATACCGTTTCGGCGTGCCACGACGTAACCGGCCCGAACGCGGTAAGCGCCCCGACCTCGGCGCGTCGACCGGCTGGGCGAGCTCCGAAACCGCCGCCGACGGCGAATGGCTGGTGCGCACCGTGCCCGGCGCGCAGGCCACCAAGGACTACCGCTGTCCCGGCTGCGACCACGAGATCCGGCAGGGGACCCCGCATGTGGTCGCCTGGCCCGCCGACGACACCGGCGGGGTCGCCGACCGCCGTCATTGGCACAAGGCGTGCTGGGGCGCGCGGTCCCGGCGCCGTCCCGGCCGCTGGTGACCGACTCAGCGCCGCATGTGCAGTGAGGGCGCTCCCTCGAACTCCTCCTCCGTGTGGATCTTGAAGCCGAGCCGCTCGGCGACCCGGACCGACGGCTCGTTGGACACCATGATGTTGGCGATCACCGGGATGCCGGGGATCGCCCGTTCGGCCCATTCGACGACGGCGGCCGCCATCTCGGTCGCGTAGCCGTTGCCCCAGGCGAACGGCCAGAAGCGGTACGCGAGGTTCAGCACGCGCTCGCCGTTCCATTCGTGATATCGGACGCCGCCGAAGCCGACGATCACCTCGGGATCGTCCAAGGCGGACACCGCGAGATAGCCGAACCCGTGCTCGGCCCATTGCTTCATCCAGGCGTCGTACAGCTCCCGCGCACCCTCGACGGTGTGCGGCACGACGTTGAACTTGTTCGTCTCCGGATCGGCCTGCAGCGCGACGATGTTCTCGCGATCCGCCTCGCGCAGCCGCCGCAGCAGCAGCCTCTCCGTCTTGATCTCTGTCAGCACGGATCTGACGGTAGCCCCAGGGTGCGACAGAATTACGCCATGAAGGATCTCCCGCTGGTACTGCTGCACGCCTTCCCCGTCGACGCCCGCATGTGGGACGCGGTCCGCGCGCCGCTCGCGGAACGGCTGCGGCTGATCACCCCGGATCAGCGCGGCCTCGGCCGCAGCCCGCTGCCGGAGACGGATCGGGAACCGGATCTGGACGACGCGGCCCGCGACGTCGTGGCGCTGCTCGACCGGCTCGAACTCGACAAGGTCGTCCTCGGCGGCTGCTCGATGGGCGGCTACCTGACGATGGCGGTGCTGCGCCTCGCGCCGGAACGGGTGGGCGGGCTCGTGTTCATCGACACGAAGGCGACGGCCGACACCCCCGAAGCCGCGCAGGCCCGGCACGACGTCGCGGCCCGGGTCGAGGCGGAAGGCGCCGGATGGATGCCCGACGCCGTCACGCCAGGACTGCTCGCCGAGAAGGCCGACCCGGAAGTGGCCGGGCGGCTTCGCGAATTGATCACGACGCAGCCGCCGTCGGGGATCGCGTGGGCGGCGCGCGCGATGGCGGCCCGGCCCGATTCGCTCGAAACGCTGCGGGCGGCGGACGTGCCGGCGCTGGTGGTGGTCGGCGAGGAGGACGGCCTGACCCCGTTGGAGGCGGCGAACACCCTGGTGGAAACGCTGCCGGACGCGACCCTGGTCGTACTGCCGGAGGCGGGACATCTGACGCCGCTGGAGGATCCGGCCGGAGTCGTCGAAGCGATCCTGGGCTGGTACCCCGCGTGAGAAACGTTTCCCTCGCCCCTTCAAAGGTATAGCGGACAGGGGGACTTGCGGCAAGCCCCCATTCCCGGTTCACAATTCCCTCCTTCACATTTTTGCCGAAGGGGGATTCCCATGCGTGTACTCCTGTCCACTATCGGGACGAGGGGTGAGGTGCAGCCGTTGGTGGCACTGGCGGTGCGGTTGCGGGAACTCGGCCAGGACGTCCGGCTCTGCGCGCCGCCGGATTTCCGTGACTGGGCGGAAGGTCTCGGGATCTCCTTCGCGCCGTTGGGGCCGGAGCTCCGGCCGACGGCGAAGCCGGATTCCGCGATGACCAAGGCGATGGCCACGCCGGAGGGACGGCGGAAGATGGCCGAGGCCATGGTCGTCGGCCAGTTCGAGACGATGCCGGAAGTGGCCGAGGGCTGCGACGCCGTCGTCGCGGGAATGGCGTTGAACATCGCCGCCCATTCGGTGGCCGAGCGAAAAGGGATTCCCTATTTCTTCACCGCTTATTGCCCGATGACGCTGCCTTCGCTGCACCATCGTCCGCCCGTTTTCCCGGGATGGGCGCCGAAGAATCCCGATGCCGCCATCCCGGCCTTGTGGGCCGACGACGCGGAACGGTGGAACGAGCAGTGGGGCGGGGTGCTGAACGCGCAGCGGAAACGGCTCGGCCTGCCACCGGTCGACGACGTTCGCGGGCACATCTTCACCGAGAGCCCGTGGCTGGCCGCCGATCCGGTGCTGGCGCCGTGGCGGGGACCGTCGGCGCTGGACGTGCACCAGACCGGCGCCTGGATCCTGCCGGACCACAGCCTGTTGTCCCCGGAGCTGGAGGCTTTCCTCGACGACGGGGAACCGCCGGTCTACTTCGGCTTCGGGAGCATCCGCGCCCCGGAGGCGATCGCGAAGGCGATGATCGAGGCGGCGAGGGCGCACGGACGGCGGGCGATCGTGTTCCGGGGCTGGACCGGACTCGCGCTGATCGACGACGAACCCGACTGCCTCGCCATCGGGGACGTCAACCAGCAGGCGCTCTTCCCGCGGGTCGCGGCGGTCGTGCACCACGGCGGCGCCGGCACGACGACGGCGGCGACCCTGGCAGGTGTGCCGCAGGTGCTGGTGCCGCAGATGTTCGACCAGCCCTACTTCGCGCAGCGTGTGCGGGAGCTCGGGGTGGGGACGTCGATCACGGGGGAGCCCTCCCCCGAAGCGCTGACGCTCGCTCTGGGCGAGGTGCTCCGCCCCGAAGTCGCCTCGCGAGCGCGTCAGATCGGCGGTGAGGTGCGGACGGACGGCGTCGACGTGGCGGCGAAACTCCTGCTGGACGCCGTCTGACCCACGCAATCAGTCACCTACTTGCGTGGCACCCCCTTCGCAAGTAGGTGACTAATTGCGGGCGAGGTAGCGCTCCAGGGCGGCCTCGGCCTCGGGGAGCCGCTCGGGGAACCGCCGCGCGATCACGAAGCGCCACGGCACCTCGAACAACCGCCGCAACGCGATGAACGGCTCCAGCGACGAGGGCGGCACGTCGGCGGGATACGCCGAAAGCGTCGCGGGGCCGGCCTCCGCGTAGAGCACGCCGAGGTCCCAGCCGAGCGGCCCGCGCCAGGTGTCCTCGAAGTCGAGCCAGCACGGTCCGGCCGCCGTCGCGATGACGTTCCCCCGATGGGCGTCCCCGTGCAGCGGCCGGACCTCGTCCGCCGGGAGCGCCGCCGCGACCCGTTCGAGTTCTTCGCGCAACCGGGGTGCCGCGCCACCCATGACGGAACCGTGCCGGTCGAGCAACGTCCGGAGTTCACGGACCGGTCCGAGTTCGGGGAGTTCGCCGGGGTAGTCCGCGAGCGCGGCGTGCACCCGGGCCAGCGAGATCGCCACCTCGCGCGGCGACAGGGTGTGCCCCGGTTCGTGCGGTGTGTAGTGCCAGAGAGTGACCGGGAGGCCGTCGGCGAAATGCGGTCCTGCCGGGGGATCCGTGGTCGGTGAGACGACGAGCACACCACGTTCCGTGAGGTACCTCGACAGCTCGACGTCGCGCGCGAGCCAGTCTTCGGGGGAGGAGCGCGCGAGGCGCGTCGTGCCAGGCACCCGCGCCACCACCGGACCCAGTCTCACCAGCACGTTCGACTTGAAATGCAGGACATCGGGGGCACCGGTCGGCAGCCCGTGCCGGGCACCGACGGCGATCGCCGCGGCCACTCCCGCACGGGTGTGTTCGTCGGTCACGGCGCGATCTTGCCAGCCGGTGCGCGCGACTGTCGGTAGTGAGGGCTACGATCCCCATTAGCCGCCGGAATGGGTCTCGAACCCCGGCCGACGGCAGAACATTGACCACCACAAGGTTTGAGTGTTGGAGGCAGGAGTGACGGCCGTAGCCCCCAAGCCGATCGCCACGCGCCCGTATCCCGCGCGGGAGTCGGTTAAGGGTTCGTACCTGCTGCGGTTGTTCCGCACGACGGACCACAAGCAAATCGGCATCATGTATCTGGTCACGTCGTTCGCCTTCTTCATGGTGGGCGGCGCGATGGCGATGCTGATCCGCTCCGAGCTGGCACGTCCCGGGCAGCAGTTCCTTTCGCAGGAGCAGTACAACCAGCTGTTCACCATGCACGGCACGATCATGCTGCTGCTGTACGCGACGCCGATCCTCTTCGGTTTCGCGAACTTCATCCTGCCGCTGCAGATCGGTTCGCCCGACGTCGCCTTCCCGCGGCTGAACGCGTTCTCGTACTGGCTGTACCTCTTCGGCGGCCTGATCGTGATGTCCGGCTTCCTGACCCCGGGTGGCGCCGCCGACTTCGGCTGGTTCGCCTACACCCCGCTGTCGGACGCCATCCACTCGCCCGGCGTCGGTGCCGACCTGTGGATCTCCGGTCTGGTCGTCTCCGGTCTCGGCACCATCCTCGGTGGCGTCAACATGATCACCACGGTGGTCTGCCTGCGCGCCCCGGGTATGACGATGTACCGGATGCCGATCTTCACCTGGAACATCCTGGTCACCAGCATCCTGATCCTGCTGGCGTTCCCGATCCTGACCGCGGCCCTGATGGGCCTGCTGGCGGACCGGCATCTCGGGGCGCATGTGTTCGACCCCGCGAACGGCGGCGTGATCCTCTGGCAACACCTGTTCTGGTTCTTCGGCCATCCAGAGGTCTATATCGTCGCCCTGCCGTTCTTCGGGATCGTGTCGGAGATCTTCCCGGTCTTCAGCCGCAAGCCGATCTTCGGTTACAAGGGCCTGGTCTGGGCGACGCTGGCGATCGCCGCGCTGTCGGTGGCCGTGTGGGCGCACCACATGTACGCGACCGGCGCCGTGCTGCTGCCGTTCTTCTCCTTCATGACCTTCCTGATCGCGGTCCCGACCGGCGTGAAGTTCTTCAACTGGATCGGCACGATGTGGAAGGGCCAGCTGTCCTTCGAGACGCCGATGATCTTCTCGATGGGCTTCATCGTCACGTTCCTCTTCGGTGGTCTGACCGGCATCATGCTGGCCGCGCCGGCGATCGACTTCCACGTGTCCGACAGCTACTTCGTCGTCGCGCACTTCCACTACGTGCTCTACGGCACGATCGTGTTCGCCACGTTCGCCGGGATCTACTTCTGGTTCCCGAAGATCACCGGCCGCATGATGGACGAGAAGCTCGGCAAGTGGCACTTCTGGACCACGTTCATCGGCTTCCACGCCACGTTCCTCGTGCAGCACTGGCTGGGTGCCGAAGGCATGCCGCGCCGGTACGCGGACTACCTGCAGTCGGACGGGTTCACCACGCTGAACACGATCTCGACGATCGGCGCGTACATCCTCGGTGCCTCGACGCTGCCCTTCATCTGGAACGTCTTCAAGAGCTACCGGTACGGCGAGATCGTCACGGTGGACGACCCGTGGGGCTACGGCAACTCGCTCGAATGGGCGACGTCCTGCCCGCCGCCGCGGCACAACTTCACCGAGCTGCCGCGGATCCGGTCCGAGCGGCCGGCGTTCGAGCTGCACTACCCGCATATGGTCGAGCGCATCCACAAGGAGGGTGAGATCGGCTTCTTCGGGAAGCAGAAGGTCAACACCCACCGCGCGCCGTCCCAGGTGCTCACCGAGGCGGCCATGCCGGGTGATCACTCCAAGGACAACTCCAGCGAGAAGTGACCCGATAAGCGGAATCGGCGCGTGCCTTGCCTCACACAGGGGCAAGGCACGCGCCTTTTTCTTGTGCAGCTGAGGGAGACTGACCCCGTGACGCAGACACCAGTTCTCATCACCACGACCGGTCCCGACAAGCCGGGTGTGTCCTCGGTGCTGTTCGCCGTGCTGTCGCGCCACGACGTCGACGTGCTCGACGTCGAGCAGGTCGTGATCCGCGGCCAGCTGGTGCTCGGCGTGCTCGCGGGGGTGTATCGCGACCCCGAAGGCCTGCAGGAATACGTCGAGCAGGCGATGGCTTCGGTCGGGATGCAGGTCGAGGTGAAGATCGGCTCGGCCATCGGCGCCGACCCGTTCGCCATCGGGCAGAAGGACTCGACGCATGTCCTGCTGATGCTCGGCCGCCCGGTCACCGCGCGGGCGTTCTCCGACGTCGCGCGCCGCCTCGCCGCGCTGGACGTCAACATCGACTCGATCCGCAGTGTCGCCGACTATCCGGTCACCGGGCTGGAGCTGTACACCTCGCTCGCCCAGGACACCCCGGAAGCCGACGCCGCGTTGCGCACCGCGCTGGCGGATGCCGCCGTCGAGGCCGGGATCGACATCTCGGTCGAGCGGGCCGGGCTCGCCCGCCGCGCCAAGCGACTGGTCGTCTTCGACGTGGATTCGACGCTCATCCAGGGCGAGGTCATCGAGATGCTCGGCGCGCACGCCGGCGTCGAACCGCAGGTCCGTGAGATCACCGAGGCCGCGATGCGCGGCGAGCTGAACTTCGGCGAGTCGCTGGAGCGCCGCGTCGCGCTGCTGGAAGGGCTCCCGGAGACGGTGCTCGACGAGGTCGCCGCGACCATCGAGCTCACCCCCGGCGCGCGCACGACCATCCGCACGCTGAAGCGGATGGGGTTCCGCTGCGGGGTCGTTTCGGGCGGGTTCACCAAGATCATCCAGTCCCTTGTGGACGACCTCGGCCTCGACTTCGCCGCCGCGAACGAGCTCGAAGTGGTCGACGGCAAGCTCACCGGCCGGGTGGTCGGGGAAATCGTCGACCGCGCGGGCAAGGCGACGGCGCTGCGCCGGTTCGCCGAGGAGTACGAGATCTCGCTGGAGCAGTGCGTCGCCGTCGGTGACGGGGCGAACGACATCGACATGCTGTCGGTCGCCGGAATGGGTGTCGCCTTCAACGCGAAGCCCGCGCTGCGCGAGGTCGCCGACACCGCGCTTTCGCATCCGTATCTCGACGCCGTGCTGTTCCTGCTCGGGGTCACCAGGGCCGAGATCGAGGCCGCCGACGCGGCCGACGGGCTCGAGCTTTCGCGGCCATGAGCGTGCTGGAGCCGCTGGCCGCGCGCTACGCGTACTGGCTGGGATTGCCCGCCGAGGACACGGTGGACACCTCCGACGAAGACCCCGCCGAGGTCCGCGCCATGCCGGTGATCCTGCGGATGGAACGCGCCGAACCGCCGTCGCGGACCGCGTTGCTGGAGGCCGCCGCGGCGGCCGCGGTCGCGGTCTGCCTCGACGAACGCGCCGAGCCCGAAGGCGAATGGCACGAGCCGCTCAAGGCGTGGGTCGACGGCCGGATCCGCAAGGTCGCCCGGCGTGCGCGCGGCGCGCATTGGCAGGCCGTCCAGGAGCTGCCCGGCATCACGATCGAGGTGGACGGCGCCGAGGCGCGGGCGTTGCTGCCCGCCCGCGTGGTCGACACCCCGAAAGAGGTCTCGCGGTTGCAGATCTCCGGGAGCGAGCTCCCGGCCGACGAGCCCGGGCCCACGCCGGACGGTCTTCCGCGGTTGCTGCTGAACCCCGAGGTCACGATGACCGTCGGCAAGGGCGCCGCCCAGGTCGGGCACGCGACGATGATCCTGGCCTCGCTGCTGGACGAAGCCGAACGGGCGGCCTGGGCCGAGACCGGGTTCCGGTGCTCGGTGCGGACGCCGCCGGTCGCGACCTGGAAGGCGCTGTGCCCGATCGAGGATCCGGAGGGCTCGTGGCGCCGTGACGGTGTCGTCGCGGTCCGGGATGCCGGGTTCACCGAAGTCGATCCCGGAACCGTCACGGTCCTAGCCCAAAGGGCCTAGCCTCCTATACTCCCCATATGGGTGACCGGCTGATCGCCGGGCGCTATCGCTTGGAGGAGCGGATCGGCGCCGGGGGTATGGGCGTGGTCTGGCGTGCCACCGATCTGGACCTCGGCCGGGTCGTCGCCCTCAAGCGTTCGCAGGCCGGGGACAGCGGCCAGATCCGGCGCGAGGCGCGGATCGGCGCGGGTCTGCATCATCCGAACGTCGTCACCGTCTTCGACGCCGTGATCGACGGTGACGACCGCTGGCTCGTCATGGAGTACCTGCCTTCGCGCAACCTCGCCGACGTCATCGACACCGACGGGCCGCTGTCACCCGGCAAGGTGGCGAAGATCGGCGTCCAGCTCGCCGCCGCGCTCGCGGCGATGCACGAGAAGGGCATGGTCCACCGCGACCTCAAACCGGGCAACGTCCTGGTGGCCGACGACGGCACCGCCAAACTCACCGACCTCGGCATCGCGCAGTGGGCGGAGGTGACCCGCACCGGCGGCGGCCTCGACGTCGGCACTCCCGGCTACGTCGCGCCCGAAATGGCCGAAGGGCGCCAGGCGGGCGCCGCGGCGGACGTGTTCTCGCTCGGCGCGACCCTGTTCGCCGCCGTCGAGGGCACTTCGGTGTGGGGAGACGCGAGCGTCGGGCCGTTCGTCCAGCTCCGGCGGGCGACGTCGTACTCCCTGGAGCCGATCCGGCGGGCGGGACCGCTGGCACCGGTGCTGACCGAACTGCTGCGCCGCAAACCCGCCGGCCGTCCGGACGCCGTCCGCGCGGCCGAGCTGCTGTCCGGAATCGCGGATGTCGCCGTTCCCGTGCGGGCACGGCGGTTCCGGGTGACCAGGCGGGCCATGGCGATCGGCGCCGTCGCGGCGGTGCTGGTGCTGCTCGGAGGGCTGCTCTACGCCACGAGGGAACCGGCGTCGATGGCGGCCACACCGCCCGTCGATTCGATCGGTGACCGACGGACGGCGGATCCGTGCGCGCTGGTGGATCCGGCCGTGCTGAAGCATCTCGGGACGCCCGAACCGGACACCGCCGGTGGCAACTTCAACTCCTGCGGTGTCCTGCTGCGCCTGAGCCCCGACGAGGAGGACATCGTCGACATCCGGCTCGAACTGACGACGCCGACGTCACCGTTGCTGGACAAGCCGGCACCAGGGCACCTGATCGTGCGCGAGATCCCGAGCGACTCCGAAGACAAATGCGCGCGGGGTATCCCGCTGCCGGACGGCAACCAGGTGTGGGTGCACGCCCGGCACATCCGGAACTGGCACGCGCATCTGTGCGATTACGTCGATCCGGTGGCCACGCACGCGGCGGACGTGCTGAACCGGGAGCCGGTCGAACGGCGTCCAGCTCCGTTCCCCGCCGATTCGCTCGGAAGCCTCGACGCCTGCGCGCTGGGCGGGACCCTGCCGCAGGCGATCGTCGGCGGCCCGGCCAGGCCGGATCCGGTCTTCGGCAACTGGGAGTGCTACTGGAACCATCGCGAGACGGAGGTGACGATCCGGTTCGAGCGGGAGCGGGCGCCGTTCGAAGACGACGGCAGGCGCGTCGCTCTCGGATCGCGGGAGGCCTTCGTCGAGATCTCGCCGGAGTGGGAGGCTTGCCAGGCCGAGATCCCGCACCGGACCTTCACCGGCAACGGTCGTGCCATGATCGAGACGGTGGAGATCTACGTCGCGGACAAGGTCAAGAAGCCGCAGGAGATGTGCCCGGCCGCGGAACGGCTCGCCGGCGAGATCGCCCCCAGGCTGCCGCCACTCTGAAAGGGAAAACCGTGTCCTTGGAAGTCCAGCGCGACGGTGAGCACCGCTTCGTCGGCCGCAACGAACGCGGCGCTGAGGTCGTGATCGGCCGCAAGGGCGCCGAGGGCGCCTTCTCGCCGGCCGAACTGCTTCAGATCGCGGCGGCGGGCTGCTCGGCCGTCACCGCCGAGAACCTCATCACGCGCCGGATCGGCGAGGACTCGAAGTTCCGGGTCGGCGTGACCGCGGACAGGCGCGAAGGCGCTTCGGAGCTCGACGCGGTCCATGTGGCTTTCGACGTCGACGTGTCTTCTCTGCCCGCTTCGGAGCGCGAGGCGCTCGCGGCGGCGGTGGACCGGGCCATCGAGCGGCTGTGCACGGTGAGCCGGACGTTGAAGAAGGGCGTCCCGGTCACGGAGAGCTTCCCGGTCGAGTAGGTCGTCCTCGCGTGCAATGAAGGGGCCTTTCATAGCAAAATTCGCTATGAAAGGCCCCTTCATTGCACTTGGGCTCAGTGTTTGGCGGCGTGACCTTCGGCGCTCCAGACCACGTACGCCTCGTCGGCGTCGGTGGTCATGGCCTCGATGAACTTTTCGTTGTCGAAGCCGGGCAGCGTCTGGAGCCGCTCGATCAAGGCGTCGGCGGCCGGGTCGCCGCTGGGGATCGCGGTGCCCTTCCCGTCGGCGCCCGCGAGCATGAAGAAGACGTCTTCTTTCCACGGGCCTTCAGGGATCACTCTGACCACCACCGCGGACAGCTCGGACCACGTGACGGCTTCCTCGCTTCCGTCCGCGAGCTGGCGCCGCACTCCGGTGTCATCGACGCTGACGGTCCGGGATTGTGCGTTGGGCGACTCGTGGGACAACCGGTTCTCCCTGTCTTCGGCGTTCCGTTAACGGTACTCGGCCGTGTTCCAGGCCACTCAGGCCGGGGCGGCGGCGTCGAGGCGGCGCAGCGCGTCGCGGGCGACCTTCGGATCCATGGTCGGCCAGAACGGCGGCAGCGAGGCGCGGAGGAATCCGCCGTAGCGGGCGGTGGCCAGCCGCGAGTCCAGGATCGCCACGACGCCGCGATCGGTGACCGAACGGTGCAGCCGTCCGGTGCCCTGTGCGAGCAGCAGCGCGGCGTGCGTGGCCGCGACGGTGAGGAAACCGTTGCCGCCCCTGGCTTCCACGGCCCGCTGCCGCGCCGACGAGACCGGATCGTCCGGGCGGGGGAACGGGATCCTGTCGACCACCACGAGCTGGAGTGACGGACCGGGCACGTCGACGCCCTGCCACAACGACAGCGTGCCGAACAGGCAGGTGCGCGCGTCCTCGGAGAACTTCTGCACCAGCAGACCGGTGGAATCGTCGCCCTGGCAGAGAATCGGCAGGTCGAGCCGCTCCCGCATCTCCTCGGTGGCCTGCTTCGCCGCGCGCATCGAGGAGAACAGGCCGAGCGTGCGCCCGCCGGCGGCCTCGATCAGCTCGGCCAGCTCATCCATGGTCGAGGGCTGCAATCCGTCCCGTCCCGGCGGCGGAAGATGCTTGGCCAGGTAGAGAATGCCGTTGCGTTTGTGGTCGAACGGGGAGCCGACGTCGAGGCCGGTCCACTTCGGGCCGTCGGCATCGTCGCTGTCGGCGGGAGCGGCCTTGTCCGTCGCCGCGCCAGGTGCCTTCTCCACCCTCGCGCCGCCGGGCGGGAGACCCCACTGGCGGGCCATGGTGTCGAACGTGCCGCCCAAGGTCAGCGTCGCCGACGTGAGGACGGTGGTGTGCTGGTTGAAGACCCGCTCCCGCAGCAGCCCGGCGACACCGAGCGGGGCGACCTTCAGCGCGTGCGGACGCGGGTTCGTGGAGAAGTGGTCCCCGGTCAGCCACACGACGTCGCGCTGATGCGCCTTGTCGTCGTCGAAGGCCTCGAGCAGCCGGACGGCGGTGTCGTGGACCTCTTCGAGCAGCGACCGCGCCAGTTTGCGGGCCGTGGCCTCGTCGACGTCCTCTTTCCGGTCCTTGCCGAGCGCGGTGAGGCAGCGGTGCGCGGCGTCGCGGACCGCGGGGATCGCGCCGGTGAGGGCCTGGGGCAGCGAGTCCATGCGGCCCGACGGCAGGTCGTCGAGGATCAGGGCCAGCCCGTCGCTCGCCTCCAGCAACTGGTCGGCCACTTCGTCGTCGACCAGTTTGCCGCAGCGCCGTGCGGCGGCTGAGACCATGCCGCTGGTCAGCTCGCCGGTCGCCACGGAGGTCACGCGGTCCACGAGGTCGTGCGCCTCGTCGATGATCACGAGGTCGTGTTCGGGGAGCACCTGGTAGCCCTGTAAGGCGTCGATCGCCAGCAGCGCGTGGTTGGTGACCACGACATCGGCCTTGCCCGCCTCGGCGCGGGACCGTTCGGCGAAGCAGTCCGTGCCGATGGGGCAGCGCGAGGCGCCCAGGCATTCCTTGGCCGTGACGGACACCTGCCGCCACGCCTGATCCGACACGCCCGGGACCAGCTCATCGCGGTCGCCGGTTTCGGTGTCGGACGACCATTCCCGCAGCCTCGTGACCTCCTTGCCGAGCCGGGACACGGCGAACGGGTCGAACAACTGCTGGTCTTCCGGCTCGTCCGGGGCGCCGGAATCGAGCCGGTGGAGGCAAAGGTAGTTACGGCGGCCCTTGAGGATCGCGAAGGTCGGCTCGCGGCCGAGGGGCTTCTTCAGCGCCTTCGCCAGCCGGGGGAGGTCTCGGTCGACCAGCTGGCGCTGCAGGGCGATGGTGGCCGTGGAGACCACGACCGTGGCCTCCTTCTCGACCGCGTGGCGGATCGCGGGAACGAGGTACGCCAACGACTTCCCGGTGCCCGTGCCCGCCTGGACGGCCAGGTGCTCGCCGGTGCGGATGGCGCGGCCGACGGCGTCCGCCATCTGCACTTGGCCCTCGCGCTCGGCACCACCCACGGACTCGACCGCGTGGGTCAGGAGTTCGAGGACACCGGGGAAGTCAGCACGGGAAGGCACGGGACAAGACGATAGCCGGGGGCACCGTCAAGATCGTCCGCCCCGTGCAATGAAGGGGCCTTTCATAGCAAAATTTGCTATGAAAGGCCCCTTCATTGCAGCTCGTGGGGCCGTGAAAGGACCGGTCACGACTCCTTGCGGAAGCGGGAGACGAGCGCCCAGGTGCCCGGAAGCAGCGCGGCCGCGACGGCGATCTTCAGCGCGTCCCCGATGAGGAACGGCACGACGCCCTTCGCCAGCGCGGTCGACAGGCTGACGTCCAGCGAGGCCGCCAGCCACGGCACGCCGAAGGAGTAGATGACGAGGTTGCCCAGCACCATCGTCCCCGCCATGCGCAGCGGCGTGCGGTCGCCGCCGCGGCCGGCGAGCGCGCCGACCAGTGCGCCGGCGAAGACGAACCCGACGATGTAGCCGGCGCTGGCGCCGAACAGGCCCGACGAGCCGTCCTGGAACCAGCCGAAGCCGGCCGCGCCGACGGCCAGGTACAGCGCCATCGACAGCGCGCCGCGCTTCCAGCCGAGCGCGGCGCCGACCAGCAGGGCGGCGAACGTCTGGCCGGTCATCGGCACCGGCGAGCCGGGCACCGGGAGCAGGATCTGCGCGGCCGCGCCGGTCAGGGCGGCACCACCGGCGACCAGGACCGCGTCGCGGACGAGGGCACCGGGAACGAGGTCGGCGAGGACCGGACGGGGGCCGGCCACGGACAGCGAAGACACTCAGACCTCCTATGAGTACACGAATGTGAACCGAGGTTAACGCCAGACGGCGGGCGGCGGACCGAATGTCGGGCACCTCACGATCCACTCGACCGGGTGGCATGACCCTGCACGGGAAAGGCAGGTGGTGGAGGCTGCCGGACATGAAGAAACCCGTTTCGAGGCTGTTGTCGGTGACGTTGCTGACCGGGGCGCTGGTGACGGGAGGAGGACCGGCGATCGCGTCGGCCGACCCCGCGCCCGCGACGGCGGCCGCGTCGGTCGGTTCGCTCGATGTGGAGATCGGCGACGAGCACGTGGTCACCGGCGAGCTGGCGCCGTGCGACGTCGACGGCCCCTTGAGCGCGACGACCAAGGGCGGCGCCACCGGCGACTTCGCCCGGTTCGGCGGCGGTGAGTCGCGCTGCGGCCGGAACGGTGCGGTGGCCGTCGCCGAGGCGGCCGGGCGGCGATTCGAGACCACGCTGCTCAAACGGTTCGGCGGCCCGGTGATCAAGGTCCGCACGTTCATGGCGAAATGCAGCACCACCAAGGACGGCAGCCTCGGCTACATCGAGTTCGGCGACGTCTCCGGGTTCACGTTGCCGGAGAACATCCCGCAGAACTACCGGCTGACCATCGCCGGCGGAAAGGGCGGGACGGCGCTGGCGTCGCTGACGGTCAACGAGACCGTCACGCCGACGCCGCCCGACGGCAGCCTCGTGACGCACATGCTGCACATCAAGCTGTTCCCGCAGGGCGGCGGCCCGGCGAAGGGCGACATCTACCTCGGGACCGCGCGCTGCGACCCGTACGGCAAGAAGAAGCCCTGACCCCCCGCGATTCGTCACCTACTTGCGGAGATCGAAGATCGCAAGTAGGTGACGAATCGCGGGCGGGTGTCAGAGGCGCGAGACGTACTTCGCGGCCGCCGCGACGAACTCACTCGCCCGGGTGGCCAGGTCCGTCAGCGACCCGCTCGAGGTGAGGGCGTCGCCGAGAAGCGGCGTCGCGGCGGCGACGGCGATCGAGCCCGCATCGAGGTACTTCCCGACGTCGGCGAGGTGGACGCCGCCGGTCGGCACCAGCGGGATGTCCGGCATCGGCGCCCGGATCGCCCGCAGGTAGGCGATCCCGCCGACGGCCGCGATCGGGAACACCTTCACCGCCGCCGCGCCGAGACGCCACGCCTGGTCGATCTCGGTCGGCGTCAGGGCGCCGCAGATCACCGGCAGCCCGCGTTCGTGCGCGCGTTCCATGACCAGCGGGTTCACCGTGGACGTGACCAGGAAGGTCGCGCCGGCGTCCGCCGAGATGTCCACATCGGACACTTCGCGCACGCTCCCGGCGCCGATGTGCGCGTCGTCGCCGAGCTTCTTGCGGATGGTCTTGATGGCGTCGGTGGCACCCGGCGTGGTCAACGCCGCTTCGAGCACCCGCACCCCGGCGGCGTGCAGCACCGTGGCCGCGTCGGCGAACCGGCTCGCGTCCGCGGCTCGCAGGATCGCGACGAGCCGGTTTTCGATCAGGGTGTCCTGGAGGCCGTGCTGGATCATGCGGCGGGGACCGGCGCCTTCCCGGTGTAGGTCACGCCCGCCTCGTCGAAGTCCTTGAGCGCGGCGTCGACGGTCGGCTGCGAGCCGCCGACCGTGAGGTCCAGCAGCACCCGGACCTTGAAGCCCGCCTTCGCCGCGTCGAGCGCCGTCGCGCGGACACAGAAGTCGGTCGCGATGCCGACGACGTCGACCTCGGTGACGTCGTGCTCCTTCAGCCACGCGTCGAGCGTCTTGCCGTCGCGCGCGTTGCCCTCGAAACCGGAGTACGCGGCGGTGTACTCGCCCTTGGAGAAGACCTCGCTGATCGGGACCACGTCGAGCGCGGGGTGGAACGACGCGCCGGACGTGCCCGCGACGCAGTGACGCGGCCAGCTGTCCTTGAAGTCCGGCGTCTCGCTGAAGTGGTCGCCCGGATCGATGTGGTAGTCGCGGGTGGCGACGACGTGCGCGTAGCCACCTTCCGCGGCCTGCTTGGAGATCGCTTCGGCGGCGGCTGCGCCACCCGGCAGGCCGAGCGACCCGCCTTCGCAGAAGTCGTTCTGCACGTCGACCACGATCAAGGCGGTCCCCATGTGTTGCTCCTGAGTCTCGTTAGACGAATACGGTCGGGATGGCGGGCTCCCCGTGCGAGAGCTTGAGGCCTTCCCACGGAAGGCTCACCAGCGCCCGCCGAAGCCGCTGGCGCGCGTCGTCCAGCGTGGGCAGATCATCCACCGTCCGGCCGTCCCGGACCAGCGGAATCTGCAATTCGTGGTCGTTCGGTCCCCGTTCCGGGACCTGCGAGGTGGCCGTCCAGATCACCTCTTCGACGGCGGTGCCGGTCTCTCGGTGCCGCCGCAGCGCGGATTTCCGGCCACCGCGGGACTCCTTGTGCGCGCTGCGCTTGGCGACCGGCCTGCCGTCGACGTCCACGAGCTTGTAGACCATCCCGGCGGTCGGCGCGCCGGAACCGGTGACGACCGAGGTCCCGACGCCGTACGCGTCGACTGGTTCCGCGCGGAGCGCCGCGATGGCGTGTTCGTCGAGGTCGCCGGACACCACGATGCGGGTGTCCTTGGCGCCGAGCGCGTCCAGCTGCTCGCGGGCCCTGCGCGCCAGCGGGCCGACGTCGCCGGAGTCGATGCGGATCGCGCCCAGTTCGGTCCCGGCCACCCGGACGGCCGTTTCGATGCCCTTGGTGATGTCGTAGGTGTCCACCAGGAGGGTGGTGTCGGTGCCCATCTTGTCCACCTGCGCGCGGAACGCCGCCTCTTCGCTGTCGTGCAGCAACATGAACGCGTGCGCGACGGTGCCCCGCGTCGGGATGCCGTACCGGCGGCCCGCTTCGAGGTTGGAGGTCGTGGCGAACCCGGCGAGGTACGCGGCCCGCGCGGCGGCGACGGCGGCGTACTCGTGCGTGCGGCGCCCGCCCATTTCGATGATCGGCCTGCCGTGCGCGGCGCCCGACATCCGTGCCGCCGCGGACGCGATCGCGCTGTCGTGGTTGAGGATCGAGAGGATCAGCGTCTCCAGCACGACGGCCTCGCCGAAGGAGCCGGTGACGGTCAGGATCGGGGAGCCGGGGAAGTAGAGCTCGCCCTCGGGGTAGCCGTCGATGTTCCCCGAGAAGGAGTAGTCCGCGAGCCACGAAAGGGTGGCGTCGTCGACGACCGCCGTCGCTTCCAGCTGACTCAGCTCGGCGTCGGTGAACCGGAAGTCCGCGATCGAGTCGAGGACCCGCCCGGTGCCCGCGACGACGCCGTAGCGGCGGCCGTCCGGCAGACGACGTGCGAAGACCTCGAAGACGCATGGCCGGTCCGCGGTCCCGTCGGACAGGGCGCTGGCCAGCATGGTCAGCTCGTAGTGGTCGGTGAGCAGCGCGGTGCTGGCGCCAGTGGCCGCCTCGGGGAAACCCATGGCACCAGCCTATTCACCCACATGGCCGGACCTGCCAGCCCATACCGGAACAGGCCCGTGACACCATGGAGTGCATGTCCACGCCTGTCGCATCCGAGCAGACGCAGGTTGATCCACAGGGAGTAGAGGTCGTCTCTGAGGACAAACCCTGGCGGACGGTCGTCTGGAACGATCCGGTGAACCTCATGTCGTACGTGACGTACGTGTTCCAGAAGCTGTTCGGTTACAGCCGGGACCACGCGACGAAGCTGATGCTCGACGTACACCAGAAGGGCAAGGCGATCGTGTCCTCCGGTTCCAAGGAGAAGGTGGAGACCGACGTCGCGAAACTCCACGCCGCCGGTCTCTGGGCGACGATGGAGCAGCCTTCATGAACGGATGGCGCCGCAAGGGCGAGACCATCGTCGCGGGGTTCGAGCAACAGGAGGCCGCGGTCCTGCGCGGTCTGGTCAGCCAGCTGGAGGACATGCTCACCGCGCGCGCCGAGGAGGCGCCGCAGGACGAGCTGGCCGAGCTGACCGGTATCCGGATGGGCCCGACCGAATCGCCGGACGATCCGGTGCTTTCCCGGTTGCTGCCGGACTTCCACAAGCTCGACCCGGACAACCCGACCCGCGAGGACATCGACTCGGCCGCCGCGATGCGGTCGATCCACGAGCCCGAACTGCTGGACAAGAAGGTCGGCGTCGCCAAGATCGTGCTGGACACGCTGCCGCGTGACGGCGGGAACGTGCGGCTGACCTTCGAGCAGGCCGACGCCTGGCTCGGCGCGCTCAACGACGTCCGGCTCGCGCTGGGCACCGCGCTCGACGTCACCGAAGACATGCCCGACGAGCTGCCCGAGGACGATCCGCGTGCGCCGCATCTCGGCGTCTACCACTGGCTGACCTGGGTGCAGGAGACCCTCATCCAGTCACTGACGTCATGATCACCGACGTGCCGGGGGTGCTGGTCGGGCATCACGAGCGGGTCGGCGACGGCTGGGCGACCGGGACGACGGTCGTGCTGGTCCCCGGCGGCGCCGTCGGAGCCGTCGACCAGCGCGGCGGCGCGCCCGGCACCCGCGAGACCAACCTGCTGGAGCCGGAGAACCTGGTCCAGCACGTCAACGCGATCTGCCTGTCCGGCGGGAGCGCGTACGGCCTGGCCGCGGCGGACGGCGTCATGCGCTGGCTCGCCGAGCGGAACCTGGGCATCCCGGTCGGGACCGAACCGCACGAGGTGGTGCCGATCGTGCCCGCCGCGGTGCTGTTCGACCTGCCGCGCGGCGACTGGGGAAACCGGCCGGACGCCTCTTTCGGCTATGAGGCCTGTGAAGCGGCTGTCGCCGGCCCGGTCGGGCTGGGGACCGTCGGTGCGGGCGCCGGGGCGAAGGCGGGATCACTCAAGGGTGGGATCGGGACCGCTTCGGAGAAGGTCGGGGAGTTCACCGTCGGCGTCGTCGCCGCCGTGAACGCCGCCGGCGAGGCCGTTGACCTCTCGACCGGCCGCGCGTTCGCGGCGGATCACGAGGTCGACGGCGAATTCGGCGTCCGCTGGCCCGATCGGCCCGGCGATGTCGAGGCGAAGGCGTCGGGGCTCAACACGACCATCGGCGTGGTCGCGGTCGACGCGGCGCTGTCCAAGGCGGAGGCGCGACGGCTCGCGGTGGCCGCGCAAGACGGTCTCGCCAGGGCGGTCCGCCCGGCGCACACGATGTTCGACGGCGACACGGTGTTCGCGCTGGCGACCGGTGACCGGGAGCTGCCCGGTGGCGCCGGGCCCGTCGCGGCGACCCGGCGCGCGATGGTGCTGGACACGCTCTGCTCGGCGGCCGCGCGGGTGTTCGGGCGGGCGATGGTGCACGGCGTGCTCAACGCCACTTCCGCCGGGGATATGCGCGCGTACCGCGACGTCTGGCCCGAAGCCTTCTCCTGACCGGGCGTGGTCCGAGTGGCGGCAATCTCAGAGTATGGACCCGCCCCGTCCAGCACCTAAGATGGGCGACGTGCTCCGGATCCGCCGTGAACTCGTCGACGAGATCGTCGCCCATGCCCGTCGTGACCATCCCGATGAGGCGTGCGGGGTGATCGCCGGTCCCGAGGGATCGGACAGCCCCGAGCGGTACATCCCGATGCTGAACGCGGCGCGCTCGCCCACGTTCTACGAGTTCGACTCGGGTGACCTGCTCAAGCTCTACCGCGAGATGGACGCCAACGACGAGGTGCCGGTGGTCATCTACCACTCGCACACCGCGACCGACGCCTACCCGTCCCGCACCGATGTCTCGTACGCCTCGGAACCCGACGCGCACTACGTGCTCGTTTCCACGAAGGACCCCGATTCGCATCAGTTCCGGTCGTACCGGATCGTGGACGGGGAGATCACCGAGGAGCCCGTCGAGATCATCGGCTGAACCCGGCCCCGGGAATAACCCGGCCCGGACCGAACGTCTGCGTAGCAGAGAACCCACCGGAGGTAGAAAACCATGGCCGTGACCGTGTCCATCCCGACCATCCTGCGTACGCACACCGGCGGCGAGAAGTCCGTCGAGGCGACCGGCAAGACCGTGCTCGAGGTGATCGACGACATCGAGTCCCGCCACGGCGGCCTCAAGGCCCGCCTGGTCAAGGAAGAGAAGCTGCACCGGTTCGTCAACGTCTACGTCAACGACGAGGACGTCCGCTTCTCCGGCGGCCTCGAAGCCGAAGTCAAGGACGGCGACACCCTGACCATCCTGCCCGCCGTGGCCGGTGGCTGATCGATGGCTCGCTACGAGTCGCTGCTCGACACGCTCGGCGGCACCCCGCTGGTCGGTCTTCCCCGGCTTTCGCCCACCCACGACGTGCGGTTGTGGGCGAAACTGGAGGACCGCAACCCGACCGGCTCGATCAAGGATCGCCCCGCGCTGGCGATGATCGAGGCCGCCGAGCGTGAAGGCATCCTCCGGCGCGGCTCCACGATCCTGGAGCCGACCTCCGGCAACACCGGGATCTCGCTCGCCATGGCCGCGAAGCTCAAGGGCTACGGGCTGGTGTGCGTGATGCCGGAGAACACCTCCACCGAACGCAAGCAGCTGCTGCAGGCGTACGGCGCGCGGATCGTCTTCTCCCCGGCCGCCGGCGGGTCCAACGAGGCCGTGCGCCGCGCGAAGGAACTCGCCGAGGCGAACCCGGAATGGGTCATGCTCTACCAGTACGGCAACCCGGCCAACGCCGACGCGCACTACCGCGGCACCGGGCCCGAACTGCTCAAGGACCTGCCGACGCTGACGCATTTCGTCGGCGGCCTCGGCACCACCGGCACCCTGGTCGGCGTCGGGCGTTACCTCCACGAGGCGAAGCCGGACGTGCAGATCATCGCGGCCGAACCGCGCTACGGCGAGCTGGTGTACGGCCTGCGGAACCTCGACGAGGGCTTCGTCCCGGAGCTCTACGACGCGAGCGTGCTCAACGGCCGGTTCTCCGTCGGCGCGTACGACGCGCTTCGCCGGACACGCGAGCTGCTGGAGCACGAAGGCATCTTCGCGGGGATCTCGACCGGCGCCGTGCTGCACGCGGCGCTGGCCGTCGCCGAGAAGGCCGCCGCTTCGGGCAAGCCCGCCGACGTGGCCTTCGTGGTCGCCGACGCGGGGTGGAAGTACCTCTCGACGGGCGCGTACTCGGGCTCGCTCGACGAAGCGGCCGAAAGGCTCGACGGGCAGCTCTGGGCCTGACTCTGGTTTTCGGGATGTCATGAAAGGGTCGTTCAGGACGTTTTTTGTCCTGAACGACCCTTTCATCACATTTGGGGCCGACGCGCGGCCGCAACGATCGCGACTGCAATGAAGGGGCCTTTCATAGCAAAATTTGCTATGAAAGGCCCCTTCATTGCAGCGGGGCGCTGGCACGATGGCGGGCATGAAGGTCATCGGGCTGCTGGGCGGGATGAGCTGGGAATCGTCGGCCGAGTACTACCGGCTGGTCAACGAGCGCGTCCGTGAGCTGCGCGGCGGCTACCACTCCGCGCGCACCGTGCTGTACTCCGTGGACTTCGCCGAAATCGAAGCGATGCAGGCCGAAGGCCGCTGGGACGAGGCCGGGCGGGAACTGAACACGGCCGCCCGCGGCCTCGAAGCCGCCGGAGCGGACTTCGTGGTCCTCTGCACCAACACGATGCACAAGGTCGCCGACCGGCTCACGGACGGCCTGGGTATCCCGCTCCTGCACCTCGCCGACACCACGGCCGCCGCGATCAAGGCAGGCGACATCAAAAGGGTCGGACTCCTGGGCACCGGTTTCACCATGGCCCAGCCGTTCTACCGCGAACGTCTCGCCGCGCACGGCCTCGACGTGCTCGTCCCGGACGAGAAAGACCGCGAGACGGTGCACCGGGTCATCTACGACGAACTCGTCCACGGCGTCGTCACCGAGGGCTCCCGTGAGCGGTACCGCGAGGTCATCGCGAGGCTTGTCGAGGCGGGCGCGGAAGGCGTCGTCTACGGGTGCACCGAGATCGAGTTGCTCGTCGGTCCCGAAGACAGCCCGGTGCCCACCTTCCCCACCACGAGGCTGCACGCCGAAGCGGCCGTGGATTACGCGCTGGGCGAGGCCTCACTCCCTCCGGCGGTGTGACGCTCGTGCTGGGAGACGGCCTGCCGCCACAGCCTGTCCTGTTCTTCACCGGTGAAACCGGCGCGAGGCACGCCGAAGACGTCCTCGATCGCCGACCACCATTCGGCCGGTGACTCCAGCACCGTCTTGCCGCCCGGCAGACCGCTCAAGGTCAGCGCGCGCAGCGAATCCACGCCCTCGGCGTCGCGCCGCTGCAACACCAGCGTGCGGACGAAGCCGGACTCCGCGGACGTGGACAGCTCGACGTGCTTTTCGGCGAAGTCCGCCATCACGGCCGCCTCCGGCGCGAAATCCATCCCGATGAAACTGCCCTGCGGATCGTGGTCGAAGCGCCAGCCGCCGGGCGTGACGTCCGAAGCCCGTATGCGGAACACCAGCGGCCCCTGTTTGTACTCGCCTTCACGCAGCGGGAGCGGCTCGTGGATGCCGTCCCCGAGCCCCACGTCGACCAGCCAGCCGACCTCGGGAGTCTCCGGCAGCCCGGTCACCGTCAGCGCGAGGTGGTTGAGGTGGATCCCGGCGGGATCTCCCGGGAGCTGCGCCCCGCTCGGATGCCGGGTGACCTGGTAACCGAGCGCCCGCAGCAGCGCCGAGAACGCGCCGTTGAGGTGATAGCAGTAGCCGCCGCGACCGGTGACGATCCGGCTGAACGACACCGCGGGATCCAGCGAGGTCACCCGGCCGAGCTGGACCTCGAAATCCTCGTACGGCACCCGCTCCACATGCGCCGCGTGGAGCCGGAAAAGCGCGTCGAGGCCCGGCGGCTCCTGCTCGAGGCCGAGTCGCGCGAGGTAGGCGGGCACGTCGACGTGCTCGGAAGAAGAAGTCCCCATGTGCTCGACGGTAGCGGCCCCCACCGACAATTCAGGGTTCTCACGGAGGCGATCCCGCCGCTCGCCGTCGTAGCCTGGGGAGGTGACCCCTTTGCCTCCCCAGCCGGTCCCGGCGAGCGAGCCCGGTACGGACCCGGCCAAACGCGTCCTGCCGCCGAACCCGAAGGCCGCCGCGATCGTCGCGCTGGCCTTCACCGCGCTCCTCTACCTGGTCGAACTGGTCGACGTCGTGCTGCCCGCCGACCTCGACCAGAGCGGCGGCATCGTCGCCCGTGAGATCTCCGATCTCGACGGCGTGATCTGGGCGCCGTTGCTGCACGCGGGCTGGGGGCATCTGTTCTCCAACACCGTCCCGGTGCTGGTGTTCGCCTTCCTCGCGATGTCCGCGGGCATCGGCCGGTGGGTGCTGGTCACCGCGATCATCTGGGTGCTCTCCGGCGTCGGCGTCTGGCTGATCGCGCCGAGCGGCACGGTGACCGTTGGCGCTTCGGGCGTCGCCTTCGGCTGGCTCGCGTTCCTGCTGGTCCGCGGCATTTTCAACCGCGCTGTCGGGCAGATCCTGGTGGCCGTGGTGCTGCTGGGCATCTGGAGCGGGATGCTCTGGGGCCTGCTTCCGGGCACTCCGAACGTCTCCTGGCAGGGCCACCTGTTCGGCGCGCTGTCCGGGGTCTTCGCGGCCTGGGTGATGGCGCGGATGGACAGGTCCCAAGCCAGGAAGGCGACCGGTCCCGGTAGCCTCGCCGGGTGACCAAGCCGAGCGCCGACGCCCCGATCGGCGTCTTCGATTCCGGAGTGGGCGGGCTCACCGTCGCCAGGGCGATCCTGGAGCAGTTGCCCGGTGAGCAGTTGCGCTACGTCGGCGACACCGCCCGCAACCCGTACGGTCCGCTTCCCATCGCGACGGCACGCCAGTACGCGCTGGAAGCACTGGACGACATCGTCGACGGCGGGGTGAAGGCGCTGGTCATCGCGTGCAACACGGCTTCCGCCGCCTGCCTTCGCGACGCGAGGGAGCGCTACGACGTCCCCGTGATCGAGGTCGTCCTCCCGGCCGCGCGGCGGGCCGTTTCCGCCACGCGTTCCGGCCGCATCGGGGTGATCGGCACCGAGGGCACCGTCCGGTCCCGCGCCTACGACGACGCCTTCAACGCCGCACAGGACGTCGAGATCACCAGCGTCGCGTGCCCGCGGTTCGTGGACTTCGTCGAACGCGGGATCACCACCGGGCGCCAGGTGCTGGGGCTCGCGCAGGGCTATCTGGAACCACTGCTGGACGCGCAGGTCGACACGCTGGTCATGGGCTGCACGCACTACCCGTTGCTGTCCGGGGTGCTGCAGATCGTCATGGGCCAGGACGTCACGCTGGTGTCCAGCGCCGAGGAAACCGCGCGTGACCTCGTGCGCGTCCTCACCGAGGCCGACCTCCTGGCCGAGCGCGACACCCCGCCGCGGCACGAGTTCGTCGCCACCGGATCCGCCGAGCCGTTCACGAGGCTCGCTCAGCGGTTCATGGGTTTCGCTCCGGGTGTGCTGGCTCCCACCAGCGCGTAAAAACGCCGATTCCGTGCTTAAGGTGTCACAGTGCGTCTCACGATCCTCGGCTGCTCCGGCAGCATCCCCGGGCCCAACGCCGCCGCGTCCGGCTATCTGATCGAGGCGGACGGGTTCGTCCTGGGGCTCGAACTCGGCAACGGGACGCTCGCCAGGTTGCAGGCCCTGCGCGACCCGTTCGATCTGGACGCGCTGATCCTTTCTCACCTTCATCCCGATCACTGCGCCGACGTCAGCGCGCTCACCGTGCTGCGGCGCTACCACCCCGAGCTGCCGTATCCGGCGAGGCCGCGACGGCTGCCGGTGTACGGGCCCTCGGATGTGCACGAGCGGCTCGCCCACGCCTACGCGGCGAACGAGGCGGAGCGGGCGACCACCGATCTCTCCGACGTCTTCGCCTTCGACGTCCTGCGGGAAAGCACCATGGAGATCGGGCCGTTCGAGGTCACCGCGGTCCCGGTCGACCATCCGACCCCGGCGTTCGGCCTGCGCGTTTCGCACGGCGGCAAAACACTCGCCTACACCGGTGACACCGGCGTCTGCGACACCTTGACCGACCTCGCCGGCGGCGCCGACGTTCTGCTGTCCGAAGCGTCTTGGACCGACTCGCCCGACCGGCCTCCGGGCGTCCATCTGTCCGGCAAGGAAGCGGGAGAGCTGGGCCGTAAGGCGGGGGTGGGGCGGCTGCTGCTCACCCACGTCGCGCCCTGGACCGACCGCGACGTGGTCCTCGCCGAGGCGGCCATCGCGTTCCCCGAGGCCGAGCTGGTCGAGCAGGGCGCCGTCTACGACCTCTGACGCGGGGTTCTAGAGTGGCGGCCGTGGCGAGAAAAGACGGCAGGAACGACGACCAGCTTCGCGACATCAAGATCACCCGCGGCTTCCAGCGGTGGCCCGCGGGCTCGGTGATGATCGAGTTCGGCGACACCCGGGTGCTGTGCGCGGCGAGTGTCACCGAAGGCGTCCCCCGCTGGCGGGCAGGCTCCGGCCTCGGCTGGGTCACCGCCGAGTACGCGATGCTGCCGTCGGCGACCAACACCCGCAGCGATCGCGAATCCATCAAAGGCCGCGTCGGCGGCCGCACGCACGAGATCTCCCGGCTGATCGGCCGGTCCCTGCGCGCCTGCATCGATCTGGCGGCGCTGGGGGAGAACACGATCGTCATCGACTGTGACGTCATCCAGGCCGACGGCGGCACCCGCACGGCCGCGGTGACCGGCGGCTACGTCGCACTCGCCGACGCCGTCACCTGGCTCGGCGCTGCGGGCCGCCTCGCCGACCCGCAGCCGCTTTCGGCCTCGGTCGCGGCGGTGAGCGTGGGCGTCGTCGACGGCCGTGTGCGCCTCGACCTGCCGTACGAAGAGGACTCGCGCGCGGAGGTCGACATGAACGTCGTCGCCACCGACGCGGGCACCATGATCGAGGTGCAGGGCACCGGTGAGGGCGCCACCTTCGCGCGGTCCACTTTGGACACGATGCTGGACATGGCGCTCGCGGGTTGCGAAGAGCTGACCCGGCTCCAGACCGAAGCCCTCGCGTTGCCGTATCCCGGCGAGCTTCCCGAGCCGCGCCCGGACAAGAAGAAGGGCGCGAAGTGACCAAGCTGCTTCTCGCCACCCGCAACGCGAAGAAGCTCGGCGAACTCCGGCGCATCCTGGTGGCGGAGGGGATCGAGGGCATCGAGGTCATCGGACTCGCCGACGTCCCCGAGTTCCCCGAAGCGCCCGAAACCGCTCCGGACTTCGAAGGCAACGCGCTCGCGAAGGCGCAGGACGCGGCCGCCGCGACCGGTCTCCCGGCCATCGCCGACGACTCCGGCATCTCCGTCGACGCGCTCAACGGCATGCCGGGCGTGCTTTCGGCCCGCTGGTCGGGCAAACACGGCGACGACGAGGCGAACCTGGACCTCGTCCTGGCGCAGCTGTCCGACACCCCCGACGAGCGCAGGGGCGCGGCCTTCGTCTGCGCGGCCGCGCTCGTCGTCCCCGGTGGCGACGAAACCGTCGTACGCGGGGAATGGCGCGGCACACTGATCCGGGAACGCCGGGGTGCCAACGGATTCGGCTACGACCCGATCTTCGTGCCCGAGGGTGGGACGCGGACTTCGGCTGAGCTGGAACCGTCCGAAAAGGACGAAGCTTCGCACCGGGGGAAGGCGTTGCGGGCGTTGCTGGGAGAGCTTCGGAAGCTGGCTGGTTGAGCTGGTCGTGGGTGGCGTTTCGGGTTCTGACCCGAAACGTCACTCACGACTCGTCAGCGGATCACCGTCACGCCGGGGCCGAGTTCGTCCAGGCCGGTCACTTTGCCCGCATGGCGCAGGTGAAGAGTTATTTCCAGCTCCGCCAGCGGGCTGACGTCCAGTAAGGTCTTGTTGGCCACCACGGCCAAGTACTTCAACGTGGGATGCGCGGCGAGTGGTCGCAGATCAGTCCGCCTGCACAAAGTGATGTGAAGTGCGATCAGAGGCAAGTCGGCCAAACAGGCGATGTCGCCTGTCATCATGGAACTGAGCCTGAGATGGTTCAACCGCGGGAAGGTTTCAGCGAGAATCTGTGGAGTGATTCCTGAACTTTCGTTCGCGTATATCGCCAGATCATCGATGTCGGGCAGTTGACGGGTCGCCCGAAGGGTACGCGCGGAGCATTCCCATATCGACAAGCTTTTGAGTGATTTCATCGACGCGAGTGCGTCGAGACTGGGGACCGACTGCAACCGGTCGAGAGACAGGTCTCTCACCTGTGACAGCTTCCCGATCGCGTCGAGCCCTCGCCACGGTGTGTCGCGAAAGAGTGTCAGTTCTTCGAGCTTCTCCAAGGACTTCAGGACTCGCAGACCCGTGTATTTCTTCGCGAAGAGCAGGCTGATTTTCGTCAGCTCCGGGTGTTCCGCCAGTGGCGCCAAGTCCACGACCGTCTTGTCGTCGAAGGTGATGTCCAGCTCGCGCAGGGCAGGCGCTCCGGAAATCAACCCGAGGTCGACGTGTTCCTCCGAAGTGGGCAGATCCACCGAGAGATGAGTGAGATGGTGAAGCAGCTTCGCATGGGGAACCAGCCTGCCGGCGCGAGCCCGCGCTTTTCCTTTCCGCAAGGGTGAATCGGCGAGGACTTCTTTGGCGAACCGTTCCGGGTCGAAGTATTGCCATGCCTCACTGAGTTGCTCTTGGACTCCCTCCCGGTCGTCCCGGGCGTAGGTGCGCAGAAGCGGGAGAGCGTCGTCGCCCGCGGTGAGCGTGGCCGCCCGGACGGTCGCGGCGGCGGCCGCGTCGCTGAGCCCGTCGATGGTTTCCGGGAGATAGCGCAGGAGCCGGGGGCCGACAGACGCGAGAGACGGGGTTTCGCGAAGGTCGCGTGGCGGGACGAGATGTACTCGGATGACCTGTTCGACCCGTTCGATCACCGCCGGATCGACGTTGCTGACGGTTTCCAAGCAGGCCGCCGCGAGCAGCCGCAAGCGACGGGTGTGCCGTGACTCGGCTTCGGCGCGATCGAGGATCTCGGTGAGCAGCTTGTCGGCCTGATGGTGTTTGGCGTGACCGCAGGCCATGATCACGGTCTCGCGCCAGGTGTCCCGATGCGCGTTCGCGATCAGGGTGTCCAGATAGCGTGCCTCGGTGGCTTCGTTGGCGGCGAGGAACTCCTGGAAGGTCCGGTGCACGAAGTTCACCCGGCCGCTCACCGGTTCTCGCAGGACTCCGCTGCGTTCGAGGAGATGCGCCAAGACTTCTTCGGGGCTGTGGTCGACATGAGGCAGCCAGCGCAGCCGATAGGCGATGTGCTCCAGGACTTCGTCCTTCGGCAGTTCCACCTTGCCGCCCGAGGTGAGCCGCCAGGCCAGATGCCCGAGCAGGATCTGCTTCTGCTGTTCGGTGAGCAGGACGGTGATGTTGCGCGCGGTGTCCCGCATGTGCAGCAACATCGACAGCGCCTTGCGGTACAGGTCCATCCGGTCACGCGGCAGTTCCGAGCGGTGCGCCCAGTTCAACGCGCACAACATCGAGCAGAGCAACGGACTCGAGGCGAGCGTGCGCAGATGTGGACGGTTGTTCAGCTGGCTCAGCAGCCGTCGCCGTGCACCGTCGAGATCTTCTTCCGGGCGGACCGAAACGGCCGCCTCGTGCCATTTGTCGACGAGGGCGTGGATGTCGGTGGGACTCATCGGTTCCAGCAGAACGGAACCGAAGCCTTCCTGGTACAGCCAACGATGGTCGGCGGCCGCGCTCCGCGAGGTGACGACGAACCGTGCCTCCGGATATGTCAACCCGAGTTCCTGGAGCCAGTCTTTGACCTTCCGGCGGCGAGGCGCTTCGACCTCGTCGACACCGTCGACCAGGATCATCGCCTTCCCGCTTCGCAGCACACGGTCCGCCCAGTTGGCGGGTGCGCGTCCGGCGAGCGTGGGGGCGGCGTGGGCCACGAAGTGCTCGGCGCCGGGGAGCTCGCCGGAGGTGAAGCTCCGCAGCCGGATCGGGAACGGGACGAATCCGTTCCAGGACGACAGCTTCCCGGTGAATCGGCTGCCCGCGGCGCTGATCGCGAGCCAGTTCAGCAGGGTGGTCTTGCCGGAACCCGCTTCGCCTCGGACCAGTATCCGATGCTCTTCGCCGATCGCGCTCTCCGCCCGCATCGTCGTGCCGTCGCGGCGACCGGGGTGCTTCTCGAACCAGTCTTTCGGCCGGTCGTCGTCGCGCGATCTTTCCGAGGAGACGGAAAGGCTGAGGTAGGCGACCGTCAGCGGTAGCGTTGGCTGGTCGTCCTTGGTCAGCCCGAGCAGGTCGAGCTTGTCCAGCTTCCGCGCGATCAGGCTCAAATACTCGGCCCGGAACTCCTCGTCATGGTTGGTCCCGGTCGGTGCGGTGAGGCTCGTTTTCGGGATCCGCGCGAGGAGTTGGTCCAGCTGGTCCGACTGGCGGGACAGGCGTCCCAAGATTTCGGCGAGCGTTGCCGGCTGGAACGACGGCAGATGCCGCACCACCAGCACGAGGTGACGGCATGCCTGGTCCAGCGCCAGTTCGTACAGGTCCGCCGCCCGCTCGGCGAGCAGGGCCGAGCGAGCGGGGAACTGTTCGCGGACGCGCCGGGCCAGGAGTTCCGGGTCGGCGTCGTCCGCCAAGAGGGCTTCATCGGAGAGATCGACCTTGCCGAGCGTGTCCTCGACAGCGAGGAACGCCGCGGTGATCTCGTTCTCAGGCAGTGTCGAGAACCGTGCGGTGAGAACCGGCTTCAGCTCCTCGGCCACCTGCAGGCCGATCGTCTCCACCAGGTTCTCGAGCTTGCGTTTCTCCAGCGGCCCCTTGAGTTCGTCGGTCGCCAGTTCGGCGAGGCTCGACTCGCGCTCGGTCTTCTTACGCCGTCGTCGCAGCCAGGATTTCGCCGCGTGCGTGGCGATACTGCCGCCCAGTTTGAGTGCGGGTCCCTCCAGCCCCGTCATCGTCAGGACGCCAGGGAAAGGTCCCGGAGAAGCTTCGCGACGTGGCCGGTGGCGCGCACGTTGTACTGCGCCACGGCGATCTTGCCCTCGGGGTCCACGACGAACGTCGAGCGGATGACGCCTTCGTAGACCTTGCCGTAGTTCTTCTTCTCGCCGAAGGCGCTGTACGCCTTGAGCGCGGTCTTTTCCGTGTCGGACAGCAGCGGGAAGGTCAGCCCTTCCGCCTCGACGAACTTCGCGAGCTTGGCGGGCTTGTCCGGCGAGATGCCGAGCACGCGGTAACCGGCGTCGTTGAGCTGCGCGAGGCTGTCCCGGAAGTCGCACGCCTGCTTCGTGCAGCCTGGCGTGCCGGCGCTCGGGTAGAAGTACACGACGACCGATTCGCCGCGGAAGTCGCTGAGCTTGACGTCGTTGCCCTCACTGTCGGGGAGGGTGAAGTCGGGCGCTTTGTCGCCGGGGGAGAGTCGCTGCTCGGTCATGACGCACACGGTAGCGAACCGGCGGCGTCAGACCTTCCCGCAGTACTTCGCGGCGACGGGCTCCGAGGGGCTCGGCCGCACCTGGAGGCGCAGCCGCACCGGCTTGTCCGGAACGGCGAACGCCAGATTCAGCCGGACCGACCGGCCCGGCGCCACGTCCTTGCCGGCGTCCGCGACGCCGTTGTAGCCCTGCACCGGGTCGACGACCTGTTTGACCGCCGTGGTCTCCCCGTCGATCTCGCCCGCGACGGACAGGCCGGAGAGCCGGTACGTGCCGTCGCCCGCGTTCGTCACGTCGATGCCGAAGGCCACCGCGCGGGGGCTCTGCGGGTACGCCGACGCGCTGGGACGGAACGAATTCGGTGCGGACACGGAGATCGTGACCCCGGTCGCGAACCGATGCGGGGCACCGAACGCGAGATCACCTTCCGTGAGAGTGGCGGCGACTCCCTGCTTCGGGGCGTCCGCGCCGAGTGCGGCGGCCCCTTTTTCCGGTGCCGGAACCCCGCAGGCGGCCGCCAGCATCAGTGAGCAGGCGGCGATCAAGAGCTTCGGGGTGCGCGGGGGCGCCATGTGCGGTTACTCCAGTCGGAGGTGCGAGTGGGCCGTTCGAGGTAGGTATTAGTGCCGAAGAGTCCAGAGTGACGGTCTTCCGCAGCCGAGAGGAGCGGCACGGCCGGGTTGAGGCGCACCTGGTGTACAGCCGTGGCCGATCCGTGATCGGAAGGGTACGGCTAGTGACAGTCGTCACCTCGGTGGCACACCGGCGACGGTCAGACGGCGAAGGCGAAGAACAGGATGAAGATCGCCAGACCGGACACCCAGGCCACGATCAGCCAGCCGAAATCGCGCATCGGATCGACCGCCCGGCTCTCCTCGCCGGGGACGTAGACGCCGCGCTCTTCGAACCAGTCCGCCCACCGGGTCATCCAGCGAAAGGGGCTTCGAGACGCCATGTCGTCACAGTACGGGTACGGGTGAGCCGCGTCAGCCGAGGAGTGGCCGCCCAAAAGGGCGAATCGGACGTACCAGTTATCGCCCACTAGGCCCTTTTGCCCAACCAGTACACCCGCCAGGCTGTAACGATGGCGCTGGGAATAGATGTCTACAGCCGCTTTCAGTCCGTTACCAATTGGCAGGCCGTCAAGGATCATGGCGTGACGTTCGTCTTCGTCAAGCTCACCGACGGTGGTGGATTGCCGAACGGCGGCCGCAACACCGGCGATGCCCTGGTGGCCGGAGCCAGATCCGCAGGGATCCCGGTGGGCGGCTACCACTTCGCTCAGGCGAGTCCGTCGCCGGAGGCGCAGGCCGACGTGTTCATCGCGGAGGTCCGGCGGCTCGGGGCGACCGGATGCGTCCCGATGCTCGACCTCGAGGACAACCCGCCCGGTTCGGGGACGCCGAACATCCCCGACGCGCGCAAGCGCGACTTCTCGATCAGGTTCTGCAACCGCGTGGCCGGACACGGGTTCCGGCCAGGCATCTACCTGAACAACTCGCTCGCCAAGATGCTGCGCCCGGACCGATTCGGCGTGCGGGACCTCGTCATCTGGATCGCGCGCTACGGCGCCAAACCGGATGCCGCCGCGGGCCACTACGACGTGCACCAGTACTCGGACGCCGGCCAGGTGCCCGGCATCCGCGCGAGCAGTGTCGACCTCAACGAGTCCTACACGAACGCCCACTTGACCGGCGGCGGCGCCGCCCCGAAGCGGAAGGCGACGACAGAACTCATGGAACGCAGGACCATTCCGGCCAGCCCGTCCGTCACGTCCGTGCGGCTGCTGCTCTCCGGCAGCGAGACGGCCGCGATCATCGTCCGCCCGCGAGTCGACGGGGACGGCATCACCGACGCACCCGTATGGCAGGGCAACATCTACGCCTGGGGCAGCGACAAGGTGGGAGTCGGCGGGAATCCGATGCAGACGCCCGGATTCAACCCGAAGACGGTTTCGCACCGGCGGTACCACCTGCCGGGCGCGGTGTGGGCCGACTTCGAGTACAGCTCGAACGTGGACTTCGAGATCGACATCGTCGGCTGAGCCTTCACGGACGACGATGGAGGAAGTGGGACGTTCAGTGTCCCGATTCCTCCATCGTCGTCCGTGAAGGCGCGCCGATCCCGGAGCCGACCTCACTGACCCGCGCTCATCGCCTCCCGATCCGACGCCGGGAGCCATTGCCGCTCCGGGTCGAACGGCCGGTACCCGGACCGCACGTGCTCGATCAGCAGCGGCAGCGTGGGGTGCCGGTTCTCGTGCCGCCACAGCAGGGAGAACGGGTACACCGGCGTCGGGTCGGCGAGCGGGATCTGGACGACGTCCGGATGCCAGGGCACGTGCATCTTCGCGCCGACGAAACCCAGCCGGTCCTTCGACGTGCCGAGTACCTCGATGTGGTGTTCGAGCCCGAAGTTCGGGCCGTCGGTGTCGACCAGGATGCCGAACTCGGGGCACAGTTCCTGCCAGAACTCCGCCCATTCGCTGGCCCGCGCGTTGTAGGGCATCCACGCCGTCATGCCGTCGAGTTCCGCCATCGCGACCCGCCGCCGCCGCGCGAGCGGATGCCGCCGACCGACCAGCAGGTTCGCCGGCTCCAGGTAGGCGGGCGTGCGGCCGATGCCCGGTTCCGGCGCGGTGCTGACGCGCGCGAAGGCGGCATCGACGGTCTCGGGCAGCATCGACCGGCGCACCGCGCCCAGCCCGGGCGTGACCAGCTCCAGTTCGTCGTCGTGGTCGGCGTGGAACGCCCGGATCACCTCCATGGTCGCCAGCCGCGTGCCGAGGACGTCGACACGCAGGGGACGGCGCCTGCCGTGAAGCCGCTCGACGGCCTGATCCGCCAGGTTGATCAGCGCGCGAGCGTGTTTGAGGAACTCCTCGCCGTCTTCGGTCGGCTCGGCGCCGCCGCGTGTCCGCGCCAGCAGACGTACGCCGAGATCGGCTTCGAGCTTCGCGACCCGCTTCGAGATCGCCTGCTGGCTGACCTCCAGCCGGATCGCCGCCTCGCCGAAGTACCGGTCCTCGGCCACCGCGACGAACGCGCGCACCGCGCCCAGGTCCAGCTCCACTGTCTCCCCCTACAACTTCCGGTTGTCGATCGCCGCGTGTCGCTTGTTGGACAACGCCTGTGCGCCTTGGGTCCAATCGCCGCGTCGGACCGGAATCGTACAACCGTGGGGAGTGGCCGGTGGACTCCTTCGTGCACCTGCACGTTCATACCGAATACTCGATGCTCGACGGCGCGGCCAAGATCGCGCCGTTGTTCGAGGAGGCCCATCGGCTCGGCATGCCCGCGGTGGGCATGACCGATCACGGGAACATGTACGGCGCCGACGAGTTCTACCGGCAGTCCGTCCGGGCCGGGCTCAAACCGGTGATCGGTATCGAGGCATACCTCGCGCCCGAGTCCCGCTTCCACAAGAAGCCGGTGTCCTGGGGGCGGCGTGGCGACGGCGGTGACGTCTCCGGCGGCGGCGCCTACACGCATATGACCATGCTCGCGGAGAACGCGACAGGGCTGCGGAACCTGTTCAAACTGTCCTCGCTGGCCAGCCTGGAGGGTTACTACCGCAAACCCCGGATGGACCGCGAACTCCTTTCGCGGCACCACGAAGGCATCATCGCCACCACCGGATGCCCGTCCGGCGAGGTGCAGACCAGGCTCCGGCTCGGCCAGCGGGAAGAGGCGATCCAGGCGGCCTCGGATTACCGCGACATCTTCGGCGCTGACGACTTCTTCCTGGAACTGATGGACCACGGTCTTCCGATCGAGCGGTCCGTGCGGGACGGATTGCTCGACATCGGCCGTCGGCTCGGCCTGAAACCGTTGGCCACCAACGATTCGCATTACGTCACCCAGGATCAGGCGGCGGCGCATTCCGCGTTGCTGTGCGTCCAGTCCGGCAAGACCTTCGACGATCCCGGCCGGTTCAAGTTCGACGGCGACGGCTACTACCTCAAGTCCGCGGAGGAGATGCGCCGGTACTGGGACACGGAAGTCCCGGGCGCGGCGGATTCCACGCTGCTCATCGCCGAACGGATCGAGCCTTACGACGACGTCTACCGGCACGTCGACCGCATGCCGGCCTTCGAGGTCCCCGAGGGACACGACGAGGAATCCTGGCTGCGCGAAGAGGTCGCGGCCGGGCTTCGCCGCCGCCTGCCGGACGGCGTTCCTGACGCCTACCTCGCCCGTGCCGACTTCGAGATCGGCGTGATCGCCGAAAAGGGCTTCCCCGCGTACTTCCTGATCACCGCGGACCTGATGAACCATGCCCGCCGCGTCGGCATCCGCGTCGGGCCCGGCCGCGGTTCGGCGGCCGGCTCGCTCGTGGCGTACGCGCTCGGCATCACCAATCTGGACCCGATCGACCTCGGGCTGCTCTTCGAACGGTTCCTCAATCCCGAACGGGTCTCCATGCCGGACATCGACATGGACTTCGACGACCGTCGTCGCGGCGAGATGATCCGGTACGCCACCGACAAGTACGGCGCCGAGCACGTCGCCCAGGTGATCACCTTCGGTACCATCAAGACGAAGGCGGCGATCAAGGATTCCGCCCGCGTCCACTATGGACAGAGCGGCTACGCGATCGCGGACCGGATCTCCAAGGCGCTCCCGCCGCCTGTCGCGGCGAAGGACATCCCGCTGGCGGGGATCGTGGAGCCCGGCCACGAGCGTTATGCCGAAGCGGCGGAGGTCCGCGCGCTGCTGGAAGGAGACGGCGAGGCGGCCAAGATCTTCGACACCGCGCGCGGGCTCGAAGGACTGATCCGCAACGCCGGGGTGCACGCCTGCGCCGTCATCATGTCGAGTGAGCCGCTGCTCGACGCGATCCCCTTGTGGCGGCGGGACGACGGCGCGGTCATCACCGGCTGGGACTACCCGTCGTGCGAGGCCATCGGCCTGCTGAAGATGGACTTCCTGGGCTTGCGGAACCTCACCGTCATCGGCGACGCGCTCGACAACATCAAGGCCAACCGCGGCGAGGAGATCGACCTCGACACGCTCGGCGTCGAGGATCCGGCGACCTACGAACTGCTCGCCCGCGGTGACAGTCTCGGCGTCTTCCAGCTCGACGGCGGCGCGATGCGGGATCTGCTACGCCGGCTGAGGCCGACCGGATTCGGCGACATCATCGCGGTGAACGCGTTGTACCGCCCCGGCCCCATCGCGATGAACACGCACAACAACTACGCGGACCGCAAGAACGGCAGGCAGCCGATCGAGTCGATCCACCCCGAGCTGGCCGGGCCGCTGCGCGAGATCCTGGCCGAGACGCACGGCCTGATCGTGTACCAGGAACAGATCATGCGGATCGCGCGTGACGTCGCCGGCTATTCCATGGGCCGCGCCGACGTGCTGCGCAAGGCGATGGGCAAGAAGAAGAAAGAGGTACTGGAAAAGGAGTTCGAGGGATTCCGGGACGGCATGCTCGCCAACGGGTTCTCCCTCGATGCCGTGCAGGCGCTCTGGGACGCGATCCTGCCGTTCGCCGGGTACGCGTTCAACAAGTCCCACGCCGCGGGCTACGGCCTGGTCGGCTATTGGACCGCGTACCTGAAGGCGAATTATCCCGCCGAGTACATGGCAGGCCTGCTGACTTCGGTGGGGGACAACAAGGACAAGTCGGCGGTGTACCTCTCGGAATGCCGTCGGCTGGGGATCAAGGTGCTGCCGCCGGACGTCAACGAATCGGGGCTCCGGTTCTCGGCGGTGGGGGACGCGATCCGGTTCGGGCTGGGCGCGGTGCGCAACGTCGGCGCGAACGTCGTCGAATCGATCATCGCGACACGGCGGGAGAAGGGGAAATACGCGTCGTTCGGCGACTTCCTCGACAAGTCGGCGCTGGTGGCCTGCAACAAACGGGTCATCGAGTCACTGGCCAAGGCGGGTGCGTTCGACTCGCTCGGGCATACCCGGCTGTCGATCCTGCGGGTGCACGAGGACGCGGTGGACGCCGTGGTGCCGTTGAAACGCAAGCAGGCGATGGGCCAGTTCGACCTCTTCGGCTCGGGCGAGGAGAGCGAAGAAGACACCTCACCGCTCGCGCATCTCAAGCTGGGTGCCGAAGAGTGGCCGCGCAAGGAACTGCTCGCCCACGAACGGGAAATGCTCGGGTTGTACGTGTCCGCGCATCCGCTCGACGGGGCGGAACGCGTCCTGCGCGGGCACGCGCCCCGCCCGATCGCGGCGATCCTCGACAATCCGCCGCGGGAAGGCGAGGTGGTCGTCGCCGGGCTCATCACGTCGCTGGAGCGGCGGGTGAACAAGAAGGGCGAGCCGTGGGCCATCTGCACGATCGAGGATCTCGACGCGGCGCTCGAAGTGCTGTTCTTTCCCAAGGCGTACGCGCTGTTCGCGGCGGATCTCGCCGAGGACAACGCCGTCCGCGTGAGCGGCCGGGTGAACTGGCGGGAGGACAAGATGTCCGTATTCGGCGGCGGCCTCGTCCCGCTCGATCTTTCGGCGGCGGAAGACGGAGAGCCGCCACTGACCCTGCACGCGACCGCCGAGCGGCTGACCGAGGACGCCGTTCTCGAATTGAGGCAGGCTTTGCTGGCACATCAAGGAAAGACTCCGGTCCGGGTGGAGCTCGCCGGGACGGTGTACGCGCTCGACGACTATCCGGTGGCCGTCAGTTCGATGCTCCTTGGCGAGCTGAAGTCCATTCCCGGCATCACGTCGCGCTGAGCCGCAGCAACCTGAGCTGCCCGATCTCGGACACGTTCTTCATCAGCTCGGAGTTCACCCAGGCGACGGTGTGGGCGAAGGTCAGCCCGGCGTCCTCACCCCACGGATAGGCGGAGGGCGCGTCCAGGTCGGCGTCGGTCACGCGATCCAAGACGGCCAGCCATTCCTCGCGAAGTCCGCGCAGCCATTCGATGGCGGATTCTTCGCCGGGCCAGGTGATTTCCTCGCGCTCGCGCGGAGTCCGCCCGTTCGCGTGGTCCAGCGCGACGCTCCACCACCAGCCGATATGCCAGGTGAGCCAGGTGATCGTGGGGACCGGGATCGGGTCGGGTTCGGTGTCCGCCCAGTCGGGAGTGCCGTCCGGTCGCACCGTCCAGCACAGGGCCGAGGGCTCCCAACGGAAGTCCGCCGGTTCGAGGGCGGCGAGGTGGTACTCGAACAACGACCAGGTCAGGTCGAACTGCCAGCGGGGCAATTCGGAACGCGAAGCGGGCACCCGCGGGATCCTGCCGCCGGGGCACCGCGGTCGCAACCGGATTACGGTGCGGACATGAGTTCCTATGCCGCGCAGCGGAACGGCGAGACCGCGACCGCCGAAGACCTGGCGCCACTCGCTTTCGCCGGCTTCGCCCACTGCACGGCCATGCAGGTGCGTGACGGCCTGGTCCGCGGTCTCGACCTGCACCTGGACCGGCTCCGGGCCGCCTCCCTGGAGTTGTTCGGCGACGCCCTTCCCGACGACCTGATCCGCTCGTACGTGCGCAAGGCGATCGAGTCGGGCCCGGCGGACGTCTCCCTGACCGTGACGATCCACCTGCCGGGTGAACTCGAAGTCCTCGTGCGCACCCGTCCTCCGGCGTCCGGCCCGGCGGGTCCGCTGAAGCTGACGGCCGTCGAACACGAGCGCGTCATCCCCGCCATCAAGCACACCGGCGAGATGGCGAAGACGTACTTCAAGCGTCAGGCCGTCGGCGAAGGGTTCGACGACGCGGCGTTCGTCGACCGGCAGGGCCGGTTGAGCGAGGCGACGATCTGGAACCTCGCCTTCTGGGATCGCGATACGGTGGTGTGGCCGGAAGCCGGTCAGCTGCGGGGAACGACGATGGGCATCGTCCAGCGGCGGCTGGAGGGGCTCGGTGTGCCGCAACGGGTCCAGGAGGTCGCGCTCGCCGACCTGCCGGGGCTCGGCGGCGCGGTGGTCATGAACTCGTGGACGCCCGGGATCGCGGTGCGCCGGATCGGCGCGACGCCGTTGCCGGAAGCGCCGTCGTTCGTCGCGGCGCTGCACCGGGCGTATGAAACGGAACCTCGCACCCGACCTTGAAAGGAAGACATAGATGAAGATCCTCGTGGTGGGTGCCACCGGGACGATCGGGGCCGCGGTCTCCGAAGCGCTCACCGCACGCGGGCATACCGTGCTCGCCGCGTCCCGCTCCGGCGAAGTCAAGGTGGACGTCGAGCAGCCCGCCACCCTCGACGCGCTCTTCGCCGCCGAGCCGGGTATCGAGCACGTCGTGTGCTGCGCGGGGAGTGGCTCGCTGGTGCCGGTCGACGGCGGCACCGATGAAGAGTTCACCCAAGGCCTGCAAGGGAAACTGCTCGGCCAGGTGTTCCTGCTGCGGCACGCCGTCCCGTATCTGCCGGACGGCGGTTCGGTCACGGTGACCGCGGGCCGGATCCCGGAGACGTTGCGCGGCAGCGCTTTCGGGGTCCTGACCAACGCCGGTCTCGAAGCGTTCGTCGCCGCCGCGGCCCGCGAACTGCCGCGCGGGCTGCGCGTCAACGCGGTCAGCCCCGGCTGGGTGAGTGAAACGCTCGCCGCGCTCGGCGAACCGGGCGGCGGCACCCCGGCGGCGGAAGTCGCGCGGAGCTACGTCGAGGCCGTCGAGACCGCGGGCCTCACGGGGCGGACGCTGACCCCGTAAACGGACTTGACCGCACTGCCACAGTGGATCTTCGTGACGAACCACGACGACAGAAACGATCTCCTGCGGCTGGCCGGGCTGGCGACGCCGATGGCACTGCGGGTCGCGGTCACCCTCGGGCTGCCGGACCGGCTGTCCGGCGACGGCGCGACCGCCGGTGACCTGGCGGCGGAACTCGGCCAAGCGCCACTCGCGCTCGATCTGCTGCTGGGGCACCTGACCACTCTCGGCGTCCTCGAACGGACGTCGACCGGCTATCGCACCACCGGCTACGGGGCGAACCTGCGTGCCGACGCGGGAAACGGTCTCGCCGGGCTACTGGACATGAACGCCGCCGGCGGGCGGGGCGATCTGGCGTTCGTCGAACTCGCGCACAGCGTCGCCACCGGTCAAGCGGGCTACATCCGCCGCTACGGCCAGGATTTCTGGGCCGATCTCGCCGAGCATCCCCACCTGCGGGAGACGTTCGACCGGCAGATGACGCAGCGGTTCCTGACGCAGGTGCCGGGGCTCGTCGCCGGTTTCGACTGGGCCCGCTTCGGCACGATCGTCGACGTCGGCGGAGGTCATGGCAGCCTGCTGGCCGCGATCCTGAAGGCCAACCCCGCGATGCGCGGCCATCTCGTCGACCTCGCGCCCACCGCGGCCGTCGCCGAAAAGGAACTGCGTGAGCAGGGCCTCGAAGACCGGACCGAGGTGACCGCGGCCAGCTTCTTCGATCCGCTCCCGGCCGGGGCGGACGCGTATCTGCTGTCCGACATCCTCCACGACTGGGACGACGAGCACGCCCACCGCATCCTGGCCCGCTGCGCCGAGGCGGCCGGGCCGGGCGGCCGGGTCCTCGTCATCGAGGCGGTCGGCGGGATCGGCGCGCAGACCGAGTGGGACCTGGCCATGCTCGTCCTCTATGGCGGCCGCGAGCGGCGTCTCGACGAGCTTCGCGAGCTCGCCGCCGCACACGGCCTGGTCCTCGACTCCGTCTCCACGCTGACCGAGCAACGCAGCCTGCTGGAGTTCCATCGCGAAGATATTCCTTGACAAGAATATTCTGCCGAGTGAATACTTCTCGGCATGGAGCAGATCGCAGCAGCACTGGGAGACGGAGCGAGGTGGCGCATCGTCGAGCTTCTCGCCGAGCGGCCCCGGTCCGTCGGTGAGCTCGCCGAGCTGACCGGTCTGCGGCAACCGCAGACCACCAAGCACCTGCAGACCCTCGCCCGCGTCGGTCTCGTGACGGTGTTCCCGCTCGGGCAACGTCGCGTCTACGCGGTCGAAGCGGGCCCGCTGAAGGACTTCGGAAGCCGGATGCGGGCGCTGATCGAGACCATCGAAGCGAACGAGGGCGAGCGTGATGTCCTCACGCGCTATCAGGCCGCGATCTCCGCGGACACCGCCTCCGCGAGCCAGGACCGGTGGGCGGACGGACGAGCGTTCGCGTTCGACCGTCTGCTCGCCGCGCCGCGCGACGACGTCTGGCGGCACTGGACCGAGCCGGCACTGCTCGCCTCCTGGTGGGCGCCGCCTTCGATGACCGTCACGGATTGCGTCATCGAGCCGTGGACGGGCGGCCGAGCCGTGCTCGACTACCGCGACGCGGAAGGGCGATACCGCTCCGCGGGCGAGGTCCGCGCCGCGACCGAACCCGAACACCTCGAGTTCGACCTCTCGGTGCTGGACGCCAAAGGGGACACCTTCTTCACCGGTCACTACGACCTGAAGTTCACCGAGGCGCCGGGCGGGACCCGGCTCCGCCTCGACCTGCGCATCACCGAAACCACCGTCGAGGCCGTCCCCTTCATCGCCGGCATCGAAACCGGCTGGAGCCAGGTGCTCGACAACCTCGCAGCTCAGATCACCCGAGAAAAGGACTGAACGACATGACGAACCCGGCCCGCCGCGTCACCGCGAACATCAGCCTCACCCTCGACGGCCACTACAGCGGCCCCGGCGGCCCCGGCGACATGGGCGCGATCGTCTCGTACGCCACCACCGACGTCGCCCGCGCCCACCTCGCCCGCATCCACGAAAAGGCGACCACCGCGGTGCTCGGCAGACTGAACGCCGAGGGCTTCCTCGGCTTCTGGCCGGCCGTCGCCGCCGACGAGAACGCCGATCCCCGCGACCGCGCCTACGCGAAGTGGCTCACGGACGCCGAAAAGGTGGTCCTCTCCACGACCTTGACCGAAGCGCCCTGGGACCGCGCCCGCGTCGTGAACGCCCCCGCCGCCGACGTCATCGCCGGCCTGAAGGCGAACGGAGACGGCGACATCCTGGTCAACAGCAGCGCCAGCGTCATCAAGGCCCTGCTCGCCGACGACCTGATCGACCGGCTGTACCTGATGATCTGCCCCGAGATCACCGGCGGCGGGCAACGCCTGTTCGTCGACGGGCTGCCCGCGTCGAAGTGGACGCTGGCGTATCAGGAGGTCGGGGAACTGGGGGAGATGGCGCTCGTTTACGACCGCACGCGGTGAGCGGGGGTGCGGAGCAGTGAAGTAAGATTCAATCTAAGTAAGATTTAATTATACTTAGATGAGGTCAAGGTTCATGAGGTTTCAGGGACGGACGACCGATCTCGCTCTGCTGGACAGGCAGCTGCGGGTGGTCCGTGACGGGGTCGCGACCACTCCGGGGCAGGCCGTGATCGTCACCGGCCGCCGCAGGGTGGGGAAGTCGCGGCTGGTCCAAGAGTTCTGCGACCGCTCGGGCGTGCCGTACATCGTGTTTCAAGCCTCTCGTGGCCGCAATCCGGCCGCCGAACGCGCCGACTTCGCCGCCGCGCTCGCGCAGTCCGCGCTGCCTCGCGCGGATCTCGTCGCCGGGGCGACCGGTACCGATTGGAACCAGGCCTTGCGTGGCCTGGCGATCGCCGTCCCAGAGCACGAGCCGAGCATCGTCGTCCTGGATGAAGTGCCCTGGCTTGTCGAGCAGGACAGTGAGTTCGAAGGCGCTCTCCAGACCGTGTGGGACCGGTATCTGTCCGCGAAGCCAGTGCTCTTGCTGCTCGTCGGCAGTGATCTGTCGATGATGGAATCCCTCCAGGAGTACGGCCGCCCGTTTCACGGCCGCGCCGCCCGCATGCTCGTCCGCCCTCTCGATCCCGGCGACGTACAGGAGATGACCGCGCTCGAATCGGCCGAGGCGATCGACGCCTTCCTCATCACCGGTGGCTTTCCCGAGATCGTCCAGCGCTGGAAACCGGGCACCGATCGGGAGGGGTTCTTGCGCGATCAACTCGCGGACCCGCTTTCTCCCTTGTTGATGGCCGGAGAACTGTCCTTGCTCGGCGAAGTCCCCGAGCCGTCGCACAGCCGCTCGGCCTTGGAGGCGATCGGAACCGGCGAACGGACGTTCAGCACGATCGCCAACCGGATCGGCGCCGGTGAGCCGATCCCTTCAGGCACTCTCGCGCCGATCCTGAACGCCCTGACGGCCAAACGCATCGTCGCCGTCGACGCCCCATTGGCCATTCGTCCCGACACCAAGAACAAGCGCTACCGCATCGAAGACACGTATCTGCGGTTCTGGCTCACCTTCTTGCACAGGGGGATCGCCGAGGTCGAACGGGGTCGCGGTGATCTGGTGGCCGCGCGGATCGAACGATCGTGGACGTCTTGGCGTGGCCGCGCCGTGGAGCCGGTCATCCGTACCGGTCTGGCCCGGCTGTTGCCCGACGAGCGGGTGCCTGGTGCGGAGTACGTCGGCGGTTGGTGGAACCGGCAGAACAACCCCGAGATCGACTTGGTCGGAGCCGACCGTGAGCGGCCCGCGGCGACTCGCATCGCGTTCACCGGCTCTGTCAAATGGCTGGAAAACGACCTCTTCGGGAAGCGTGAGCTGGAGAGCCTCATCGCTGGATCCATGTCGATCCCCGGACGCGATCACACCACGCCGCTGGTCGCCGTGTCTCGCGCCGGTATCGAAGAAGGCCTGCCCTTGGCCGCGACTTTCGGTCCGGATGAGCTAATCGAGGCATGGCGGCGCTGAGAACGCTTGGCCCCATGACCTCCCAGGGAGACGCGGCCATTGTCACCTCGTAGCCACCCGAGCTCAGACTCCTACCTGTGACCTCGATCACATGGCGGGGCATGTTCGACGGCAGCCGTCGAGGTTTGCATGTCCCTGGGTGTGCCGATGAACTGCCGGATCGCTGGGCGCCGTGTTGCGCAGCATGTCTGCGCAGTGGCGGCGCCGTCGGGTGTGGTCAGCTATGTCGATGGCCACTTGGGCATGTCGCTGCTAGCTTGAGCTTCGTTCGGGAGTTGGCCGGGCGTTCCAACGTCGGTCAGGTGAAGGCATGGATTGGCCAGACTGATGCGCAGTGACGCTGCGCAGTTGACCCAAGGATCTGAACGTGAGGGGGCTGAGAGTGAAGTCGTTCTTTGAGCTACTGGGGAAGGCCATGCAGAGCACGGGCATGACACTAAGGCTGTGTCTGTTGGTGCTCGTCGTCGCGGCGGCGTATTCCATCATGCAACTGAAATAGGGCAAGTCGGACATGGAGGGCCACGTGGAGACCATAGTGACGAAGAGTCGTGCCGCGGACGTCGTTGACCGGCTTTGGCGAACGTACGTGCCCTTTCAGCGGGGCAGGAACACTTTCGGCGACCTCGGGTCCATGCTCGCGATCCTGATACTCGCTCGATTCGTCGAATCGGAGGGCGGTCCGAGTGACGAGTTCGTCAAGCGGTGGGCTCGTGCTGTCACGGAGGCGCGAATCGGCCATTCGCCGCTGATAGATCTGCGCGCTGCGATGATGAACGCCAGTGGGCACGCGCGCTTTCCCGTGCCCGACCTTCGCGATTTCGCGGTCGGGCGGCTGGGCGGCGACGAAGAGTCGGACGACATCCCATGGGCGGCAGCGTTCCTCGTTGCCCTGGAGGAGCGTCCGACGTTGGACGAAGCCGGGTTGTCTGAGGTCTGCGAACTGCTCCTCGAACGACACGTTCAGGAGAGCACGGTTTCCGTGGGTGAGTTCTACACGCCGCGTGCTGTCGCGCGCCTGCTCATAGAGTTGGCGTCTCCGCAGCCTGGAGACCGGATCCTCGATCCGGCCTGTGGGTCCGGCGGTCTGCTCGCGGCCGCGGCGGAGCGAATCGCCGGGTCTGGCCGGGTCGATGGTGCGTCTTTCGAGGCGTACGCCACCGATCGGAGTAATCCGCGGTTGGCGATGATGAATTTGGCCGTCCACGGAGTGGACCGGCCTGTCGTACGTGCCTCTGATCCGTTGTCGCTGTTTCACGGCCGGAACAACGGGCTCGTCGACCTGGTGGTCAGCAATCCGCCGTTCAACCAGCGTGTCGAGGACATCGACCGCGAGATTTGGCCCTTCGGTCAGCCGTCCGCGTCCAATGCGAATTTCGCCTGGCTCCAGCTCGCGTGGAACCGGCTGAGCGAGGGCGGGACAGCGACGATGATCATGCCGCCGCGGGCTGCCTGGTCCGACGGCCGTGAGGCGGAGATCCGCAAAAGGATGATTGCCAGGGGGGTGCTCCTCGGCATCATCGCCCTGCCGCCGAATCTTTTTCCGCACACTTCCATCCCGGTGCACATCTGGATGCTCGCGCGCCACAAGTCTCGCCACTTGCCGGAGGGGGAGGCAGACGCCGTTCTCTTCATCGACGCCAGCCGACTCGGGACGCAGGTGCCGAGGCAGCCACGCGTGCTGACTGCGGAGGACAAGGAACGCATCAGCGGCCGCCTTGACGAGTGGCGGAGGTCTCCTCGTGCAACGCCTGACGAACCAGGGTTTTCTCGCTCGGTCACGCACGAGGAGATCCTTGAGAACGATGGCAGCCTCGACCCCCGGCTGTATGTCGAAGTCGAGGAGGAGCGGTCGACGGCGCAAGACGTGAATCGCATGCTGGATGAGTTGGTTCGGCATGACGGGGTCACGGCTGATTCCAGTGCCGGCCTCGTGAAGAACTTCAATCGATGCGAGCGGTTGACCCGTAGCGGCTTCGAGCCTCCACGGGTGCCGCTCGGGAGCATCATGAGCGGAGGGGGAGAGGGAGTGGTCGAGGGCGTGAGCCCTGGTCTGCTCATCGCTGGACCGTCGGGAAGCCTCATCCGTGCCGAAGACTACGTGGATACCAGCGGTGTTCCCGTCGTCATGCCCAAAGACCTGACCGGCAACGGTTTCAGCGTGGCGAACATCAGGTACATCACCGAGCGGCAAGCCGAGAATCTGGAACGTTTCCGGCTTCGTTGTGGCGACATCGTGCTGGCACGCCGTGGAGAGTTGGGGCGATGTGCTGTGGTTCGTGAGGAGCAGCAAGGCTGGCTTTGTGGAACAGGCTGCTTCATGCTTCGGCCCCCCGCCGGGCTCAACGTCGACTATCTTGCGGCCTACCTCCGCAGTCCGGAGGCGCGTAAGTGGCTGGAAGCCCACTCCACGGGGGGGATGACCATGAAGACCATCTCACTCAACGTACTAGGAGAGCTACCAGTCGTGCTGCCCGATCTCGGTACGCAGCAGGTGATCGCCGACGCGATGATGCGGCTGGATGAACATGAGCGACTGTTGCGAGAGCAGCTCGTACTGACGCAGAAGATCCGCCGTGACGCTTTGACCGGGTTCTTTCCGAGCTAGGCATTGCCACGCTCAGCTGCGGCCGGTCCAGGACCCAAGGCGCCCGATTTCTCTTGGCTGAACGGCCGCCTGCGCCTGAGCCCGGGAGTTCGGTGCTGACGACTTTGGGTGGGCCCGGAGAGACTCGAACTCTCACTGGCACGGACCTAAACCGTGTGCCTCTGCCAATTGGGCTACGGGCCCCAGCGTTGCTCCGAAATCGTAGCGTGCGACACGATCGGCGTTTCTCGGCGTGGCCGGTGCCACCGTGGGGGGTGGCGTCCTCTAACGTGGGCGTTCAGCAAGTCCGTCGCGGCGAGGAGGACACGTGGCTCGCGATCCCGAGACCATCGAGCGTGAGATCGAGCAGGCCAGGAACGCGCTGGTCGCCACACTCGACCAGCTGGGCACGAAGGCGAACCCCGCGAAGCTGGTGGATTCCGCGAAGACCGGTCTGCGCGCGAAGCTGGACGAGCCCAAGGTGAAGTACCCGCTCATCGGCGGGGCCGTGCTGATCGGCGTGCTGCTGATCCGCAAACTCCTGAAGTAGGTCTCAGGAGGTCTGGGCCGCCTTGGCGGGTGTCTTGGCCGGCTCAGCCTTCTGCGGGGCCTTCGCCTCGTCGACGGCCTTCGGGAGTTCTTTGCCTTGGGGCACCGGAGGCTTGCCGCCGGTCTTCTCCTTGGCCTTGCCGTTCGACGGCGGAGGGACCTCGAGCGGCTCGATCTCCGGAAGCGTGAGCCTCGCCGTCATGTAGGCGGCGGTGAACTCGAGCGCACTGCCGTTGAGCAGGTGCACCACGGTCGACCGTTCGGGCGGGGACAGTTTCTCGACCAGCTGGTCGGCCCGGTCCCGTGCCGCGATGATGCCCGGTGCGCGACCGGTCAGTTCCTTGCCGGAGCCGCTGACCGTGATCTTCCAGTCGTCGTCCTCCTGGACGTACGACGCGGTGATCGGTTCGGTCATCCGCCTCACCCCTCTCCTCGCGAGCATGCGTCACTCAGTGGACTTCGCCACGCCGTCGTCATGACGCCACTTTCGGGTGGTGGCGCCCCCTCCTGACGGAGGCCGTGACTGTCCATCAGAGTTTCTACAGTGTCATCGATACAGTAGGACAACTCTGTGTCACAAGACACTGGCGGCAATGTGCTCTGAGTGACGACCGAATGGCCTAATGCACGCGCATCTTCACAGTCGCTTCAGCGGGCCCTCGCGGACAGGCCCGACCAGAGGACGTCCATCGCGTATCCGGTCGCCGTTTCGGGGCTGACGTCCTCGTGCCGTTCGCACCAGATCGCGAGCCGTTCGCACGCGCCGACCACGAACTCCGCGGACGCCTCGGCGCGCAGGTCGTCGCCCGCGTCGAAGTGGTCGCTCATCAGCGCGGCGATCAGATCGGTCTGCTGGCGGCGGGTCCGCTCGATCTCGTCGGCGGCACCGGTTCCGATCAGCGCCATCTCGTGGCGCAGCAGTGACCAGGCCTGCCGTCGTTCCCGGATGAAGACGAAGAAGGCCAGCAGTCCGCGCCGCAGTGCGTCCTCGGCGGAGGTCGCGCCGACGGTCGCCCGTTCGGTGACCTCGCGCAACGCCGTCCGCGACTGCTGGATGCAGGCCAGCAGCAGCCCCTCTTTCGAGTTGAAGTACTCGTAGAGCATCGGCTTGGAGACCCCGACGCGCTCCGCGATGTCGTCCATCGACGCCGCGCTGTAGCCGCGTTCGGCGAAGACTTCCTCAGCGATTTCGATCATCTGCCGCATTCGCTCTGCTCGTGGCATGCGTTTGCGCTTCGCCGTCGTCACCACAGCACTCTACCGAAGGTAACCTACTTCGAGTAAGGTGTACTCCCGGTAACAGGTAAATCGAACGAGAGGCCGGGCATGGGCAACCGCACCGAGACCGGGGTCGTCATCGTCGGAACCGGCTTCTCCGGGCTGGGCATGGCCATCCAGCTGCGGAAAGAGGGCCGCGAGGACTTCGTCATCCTGGAGAAGGCCGACGACGTGGGCGGCACGTGGCGGGACAACACCTACCCCGGCTGCGCCTGCGACATCCCCTCGCATATGTACTCGTTCTCGTTCGAACAGAACCCCGGCTGGTCTCGCGCGTACTCGCCGCAGCCGGAGATCTGGCAGTACATGCGCGACGTCGCCGCGAAGTACGACCTGCACCGCTTCATCCGCTTCGGCCAGGAGATGACCGGCGCCCGCTGGGACGCCGACGAGAACCGCTGGCACGTCGGGTCGAAGTCGGGCGACGAGTTCGCCGCGCCCGCGCTGGTCGCCGGGGTCGGCGCGCTGCACCTGCCGCAGATCCCGAAGCTGCCCGGCATCGAGCGCTTCCAGGGCCGGGCGTTCCACTCCGCCCAGTGGGAGCACGACTACGACCTCAAGGGCAAGCGGGTCGCCGTGGTCGGCACGGGGGCGAGCGCGATCCAGTTCGTGCCGCGGATCGCGAAGGACGTCGCGGAACTGACCCTCTTCCAGCGCACGCCGCCGTGGATCATGCCGAAGCCGGACCGCGAAATGCCCGAAGCGCTGAGGAAGGCGTTCAGCTCGGTTCCGCTGCTGCAGCGCGCCTTCCGCGACGTCCTCTACTGGGGGCTCGAGGCCCGCGCGATCGGCTTCAACGGGCAGCCGTGGGTGATGAAGATCGGCCAGCGCATCGCGAAGCGCAACATCTTCAAGAGCGTCAAGGACCCGGAACTGCGCCGGAAGCTGACGCCGGACTACACCATGGGCTGCAAACGCGTCCTGATCTCCAACGACTACTACCCGGCGCTCGCGCGGGACAACGTCGACGTCGTCACCGAAGGCGTGAAAGAGGTCCGCGAGCACAGCGTCGTCGACGGCGCCGGCGTCGAGCACGAGGTCGACGCGATCATCTACGGCACCGGATTCCACGTCACCGACGCCTTCGACGACCTGGAGATCATCGGCCGCGACGGGCGCGACCTCGGCAAGGAGTGGGCGACCGAGGGGATGCGGACATATCAGGGCATCACCGTCTCCGGGTTCCCGAACCTGTTCTTCCTGCTCGGCCCGAACACCGGACTGGGCCACAACTCCGTGGTGTTCATGATCGAAGCGCAGATCTCCTACGTCGCGCAGGCGCTGCGGCTCGCGCGCGGCAAGGCGCTCGACCCGCTGCCGGAGGCGCAGGAGCGGTTCAACGGCGAGATCCAGCGCAAACTCGCCAAGGGCATCTGGACCCAGGGCGGCTGCAAGAGCTGGTACCTGGACGCGAAGGGCGTCAACCGCACGATCTGGCCGGGCTTCACCTGGCGGTATTGGCTCGACACCCGCAAGGTGCGGCGCGAGGACTACGAACTCCTCGGCTGACCACGCGAAGAGGGGGAGGGTCCGTGAAAGCCAAGATGGGGGGCATGGCCTTCACGGACCGGGGAACGCCGCGCTCATGAGGGGTTGAGCCGGCGAAGCCTTCCGATGAGATCGACGGTGGGGATGCCACAGAGCTCGGCCATCCGTTCCAGCGCGGCGAAGTCGAGGTGGACCTCGGCGCTGCCGGCGTCACCCGACCGTTTGAGCCGGTCGTCCGCCCACCGTCGCAGGGGGAACAGTTCCTCCTGGTCGTCCTTGATCACCAGGCGCAGGTCGACCCGGACGCGGCCCGGTTCGTCCACGAACACCCGGCGGTGCACCTTGGCCAGCAGATCCTGTGGCAGCTCGTCCATCGCGACGCACAGTTCGACCAGCCGCACCACGGAACAGTGCCGGGTGCCCAGCTCGTAGGTGGCCAGCGTCTGGAGCGAGATCTCGCTCTGCAGATGCTGGTTCAGTTCCTTGCGTGTCCAGCCACGTTTACGGCGGAGCTTGCGGAGCTCGTCTCCGAGTATCCGCTGATAGCTCTCAGCGTCGATCAGCACTCCCCATCCCCTGCCTTGCCAACCTTCTCCACCGCTCGCCCGTGTGACAAAACCCGGGACGAGCGCGCTCACGTGTATGAAAGTCGGCAGGGCCGCCGCTCTTACGCGGTTTCGGGGGTGCTTTTCCTATCGATTTTGGTCCGCTGGGCCGAACGGGTGAACAAAACCGTCTCGAAGGCACGTTTCGGTGGCGATCAGGCCGGTCGGGCCCGGCAGCCGCCGGGGTGCGGCCGTGGGGGGGGGGCCCCGTGAGGGGCGCGGGGGGCGGGGGGAGAGGGGTGGGGGGGAACCCCCCCCC
>NZ_JBIUAQ010000032.1:68809-102125 GCF_044547565.1 Amycolatopsis sp. NPDC052450
CCTTCCGGCGGGGGGGGCCCCCCCCCCCGGGGGGGGGGCGGGGTGCCCCCAAACCTTTTTGGGGCGGGGGGGCCCGCGCTTTTGTTTATTCCCCCACACCCAGCCTGCTCGCCGGAAAGGATCGACAGTCGCTCGAAGGGTGCGTCAGTTGACGCAGGGCACGCCTTCGGCCGTGATCGGCTTCTCGTCGGACTGCTCGGGCGGGGGTGCCGCGGCCGACGAACCGGCGGCGTTCTGCGAGGAGCCGGAGCCCTCGGCGCCGCTCGGCGACTTGAAGTCCGAGCCGAGGAAGACCATCACGTGCCCGGCTTCGACGCTCTTGTCCTCTTGGACGGTCGGGTTGCCGCCGAGTTCGTCGGCGACGGCCTGTCCCGCCGCCTTCTGGCCCTTGGCGACCCAGACCACCGTCTTCTTGCGCGCGCTCGCGGTGGCCGTGTCGCCCGCGGTGAAGCCCTTGTCGACGAGCTGCTTCAGCACCGTCGAGGCGAGGCCGTCCCGGTTCGTGGAGTTGCGGACGTCGACCGTGGTCGCCTTGTTGGGCGACTCGGCGGGCGGCGCCTGCTGCTGCTCGCCGGGCTGCGGGCCGGCGAGCCCCTGGACGAAGTTCTTGACCTGTTTCGGGTCGACCTGGATGGCGACGCCGTCGTTCGGGGTCTTGTACTCGATGTTGACGATCGGGATCGTCCGGAACTCGAGCTGACCGCCGGTCAGGCTCTTCATCTGCTGCGCGAAGCCGAAGACGTCCCAGTTCTGGTTGAGCACGACCGACTTCTTGATGGCCGTGATCAGGTCGTTGAGTTTGCCCGGGTTCGCGAGCGTGCCCGCCGAAAGCACCTTCCGCGCCATCCCGGCCATGAACACCTGCTGGCGGACGACCCGGTCGAGGTCGCCGCGCGGCAGCCCGTGGCGCTGCCGGACGAAGCCGAGCGCCTCCACCCCGGAGATGGTGTGCGGGCCCTTGCTGAACTTCGCGCCGGAGAACTGGTCGTTGACGTCGTCGTTGAGGCAGACGTCGACCCCGCCGATGGCCTGCGTGATCTCGCTGAAGCCCAGCAGGTTGATGGCGGCGTAGTTGTCGATGGTCGAGCCGGTCAGCTGCTCGACGGTCTTGATCAGGGTCTTCGCCCCGGCCTCGTTGGCCTTCTGGTCGAGTTCCTTCGGGTCAAAGACGCCGTTCTCCTGCTGCTTCTTGCGCTCGTCGAGCATCGCGCGGGCGTACGCCGAGTTGATCTTGTGCTTGCCGTAGCCGCCGGGAATGTCGACGTAGGAGTCGCGCGGCAGCGAGATCGCGACGGCCTTGGAACCGTCGTTGGGGATGTGCACGAAGATCAGCGAGTCGGTGTTCAGCTCGCCGTCGGCCTGCCCGGCACGCAGCTGGGCCAGTACTTCCTTCGACAGCGGGTTGCCCTGCGCGTCCGTGCGGCTGTCGAGGCCGACGAGCAGGATGTCGCGGGCGCCGTCGGCGGGTTTGTCGCCCTCGTCGGCGCCGATGCCGACGTTCGCGAACGTCAGGCCGTCCATCGCGGCCCACGCGTAGCCGGTCAGGCCCATCACCAGCAGGGAGACGAGGCCCAGCGCGATCTTGGGGCCGCGGAACGACCGTCGTCGCGTGGACGGGCGCCGGGGCGGGCCACCGGCGGCTTGGCGGGCGGGTGCCTGCCGGTCTCCACGGGGCGGGGCCGGGCGGGAAGGAACGCGTCCGGGCGCGTCCTGCCTAGGCCGGGCGGGACGTCGATCCCCATACCCATTCCGAGGCGGATACTCCACGCGGTCTGCTCCTTCTGTTCGCTACCGGTCGACGGTCTTCTCAAGGGACGCATGGTGCCTGTTGAGGGTTGTCGCAGGATTACACATCCCCCCGGAGATGTGGCACGCACCACCGGTTTCCTCACCATGGTACGAAGAACGCCTGGTCAGCGCTGTCTGGCTCAGGGCAGGACACGCCGGGCGGCGCGGGCGGGCACCAGCGTGGCGGCCGCGGCGAGCATCGCGACGACGATCGTCGCGACCGGCAGCGCGACCGAAGCGGCGCTCACGTGCTTGCCGTCGAGGGCGCTCATCAGGGGCGGCGCGCACGCGACCGCACAGACCAGCCAGGTGCCGGTCATCCGGCTGGTGCCGTTCCGCACGGTGTGCAGCAGGTACACCCCGAGCAACAGGTTGACCAGGCTCTGGACCGGGCCGAACCGGAGCCCGAGGAGGTCGGCGTCGGCCGACGCGCCCCCGAAGCGGGTCAGCGCGAAGCCGAAGACGCCGAGCATCGCGTACGCCATCCCGACCGTCGCCGCCGCCCGGCAGAACATCGCGGCGCGCAGGCCCGGCTCGTCGACCGCTCGCTGTTGCGGTCCCGCATGACGTTCGAACCACCAGAAGACGAGCACGGCGGGCACGGCCAGCAGGGCCATCGCGAGCAGGATCCGCGGGCGGGCCAGCCAGCTGAGCCCGTCCACGAACGGGCCCGGGAGGTAGACGACCGCGACGAGCAGCAGCATCGCGGCCAGGAAGCCGAGGTAGAGGCTCATCGGGGCGCGGAGGACGAGTCGGGCGGTCGCGGCGACCGCGGGACGTTCGCCGAGCCGGGCCAGCGGCCGCGCGAGCAGGCCGAGGAGCGCGAGCTGGACCAGCCCGAGCAGGAGCACTCCCCACGGCGGGCCCGACAACGCGGCCGGGGCGCCGGGGCCGCCGAGCAGCATCGGTCCTTCGCCGCGGACGGCGACCGCGAGGCCCAGCCCGGCGGCGCCGGTGAACGCCGTCGCCAGGAGGGCGCCGCGCCGCAGGCGGACGCCGTCGGCGTGGGCGAACGCCAGCTGCTGGACGAACAAGGCAAGGAACAACGTCTCCGCGTAGCGCGGGACGGCCGAGCCGGACCACTGCGCGGCGGCCTCGCTCGCCAAGGTCAAGGCCAGCAGCCCGGCGACGGAGGCGGTCCGCGTCCGGTGATACAGCGTCAGCAGCGCCGGCGCGAGCACGACGGTCAAGAGGAAGACGCCGAGCAGCCAGAGCGGATGCAGCGCGATCCGCATGACGGTGGCGTTCGTCCCTGTCGGGATGCCCAGCACCTCCAGCGCGAGCGGGACGACCAGCGCGACGACGGCGAAGATCAGCGCCGGGCGCAGCAGCGGGCTCGCGCGGTCGGCGAGGTACTGCGGGTAGCGGCCGCCGGTCGCGCGGATCGAGCGCCAGCCCGCCTCGTTGATCCGGCCCACCGCGAAGAAGACGACCGGACAGAGCTGGGCGAGCCAGGTGAACGGCCACAACGACCGCTCGGGTGCCCCCGCCCAATGCGCGAGCGCGACGGCGGATTCGCCGAGCAGCATCAGCACGACACCGGCGACCCCGAGCAACGCCCACCGGCCGACCGGGACCACCGGCCGCGGCTCGCGGGGGAGGGTGACGACGGTCCGGCGGGTGCGGACCCAGCCGCGGAGGCGGAACACCAGCAGCGCGCCGATCACCAGCACGCCGACGATCATCGGGCCGAGCGGGTCACCGACCGGCGGCCCCCAGCGCTGATGCCAGGAGTTGAGCACCAGACCGGCGGTATAGAAGGAGGCGACGACGTCGCAAGTGCCGCGCGAGTCCATCGGGTTGAGGACGCAGGCGTTGTGCATGTCCGCCGAGAGCCGGTCGTCGAGCGAGGCCCTGGCCTCCTGGCCGAGCGGGTGCCCCTTGCGTTCGGCGTAGCGGAGGATGTCGTAGCCCAGGTCGTGGGCCTTGCAGGGGACCGCGTAGTCCCATTTGGTGTTGTCGTCGCCCCACGGCGCCGAGCAACCCCCGTCGGTGTGGACGGCGCGCACGGTGCCGTCGCGTGCGGTCATCACGCCAGGGGTGATCCCGCTGACCGCGGTGAAGTCGGCGGGCAGTGCGGCGAGCACGTTCTCGACCGGACCCGGCCGCACCAGCGCGTCGACCGCGTTCTGCGCGGCGAGCAGATCACCCGTCGGTGGGCCCTGGTCCGGCGGCGACGCGGGCCGCGACGCGATCAGGCCGAAACCGAACACCAGCACCGTGACCAGCAACAACCAGCCCGAAGTCGACCACGGCCGCCGGATCCGGGCAGGACGAGCGGCGGCTTGGGCTGTCGCTGGCATGGCGTCCAGGGTGCCATCCGCCGATCAAGGCCGACATCCGGATAACCCCCTGGGTTTCCGTGGGGTTCCCCTGATGGCGTGACCCGGGGTTCGCGTTCGGTCCAGGTGGTCGTGAGTGGCGTTTCGGGTTATTGAGGGGTAAGGCAAACGTGTCGTGTCTCGGGCGCGGCATCCAAGCACGCGAGTCACGCCTTGCCGAAGTACATGAAGGCCCCCTTCCTTGCGCTAGGCGCAAGGAAGGGGGCCTTCATGTACTTCACGACCGGCGCCGAGGTCACAGCCGTCCCACTGTCACCAGGGATCACAGCTGAAGGTAGCGAAAGCCTCGATCACTACCGTCAGGGTAGGCAAGGAGGCCCTCGCTACCAGGAGAACGCCTGCGCAGGAGCGACACCGGCCCCGCGCCACGACACGTTTGCCCTTCCCCTCAATAGAACCCGAAACGCCACTCACGGCCACCCTCAGGCCTCGGCGGCCGGCGGGGGAGCGGGCCGGTCCACGTCCTGGGCGAACCGCACCTGGTTCCGGCCGTTCTCCTTGGCCACGTAGACGGCGGCGTCGGAGGCGTGCAGGAGTTCCTCCAGGGATTCACCGTGACGAGGGAACAGCGCGGCCCCGATCGAGGTGGTCCGGCCCGAGATCGTCACCCGGCTGCCCCTTTTGTCGGTAGTCACTATATGCAGTTCCGCGATAGCACTGCGCACTCGCTCGGCGGCGAGTTTCGCCGCGGTTTCGTCGATATCCGGCAAAAGTACGAGGAATTCCTCGCCACCGAACCGGCCGATGACGTCGGCGGGCCGGGTGACCTCGTCCAATTTCCGTGCCACATCGCGGAGGACGTCGTCACCCGCCGGGTGTCCATATGTGTCGTTAATCCACTTGAAGTGGTCGAGATCAATCATCAGAAGCGCAAGGCCGTCGTCCGATCGGGCAGTCCTTCCGAGTGCCCGATCGGCCGACTCCGACCATCCGCGCATGTTCAGAACACCGGTTTTCGGGTCCGTCCTGGCGTCGTTTTGCAGTTGGTCGATCTCGGCGAGGCGATTGAACACCACCGTCACCACGGCCATCACGATCACCATCGGCGGCATGATCAACAGCAGCACCGCGGTGACCGCGCCGAGGCCGATCGTGATGGCCTCCAGCAGGTTGTCGGCCGTATTGCCGAGCACGGTCGACAGTGAGGGCCGCTTCGGCGAGCCGATCGTGAGGATGCCGCCGATGTAGGCGATCTGCACCGCTTCGAAGACCATCCCGGTGACGATCAGGACGCCGAATTCGCCGAGGGTGTCCCAGCCGGAAATCCGTCCCCATTCATGCGGGCCGAACGCGGCGAAGGTGAGCGACGCCAGTGTCACCGAAACGCCGTGGGTGACCGAAGAGAACACGAAGTTGTGCGCGGGCCGCCGGGCGATGAACCAATGCTGGATCCGGACGATCGCGATGATGGAAAGCGTCAGCGAAAGCGGCAGGATGACCGCGGCCGGAAATGTCCATACCGCGGTGAGGTCGATGAGTACGGTGCGACTGCGATCGCGCCGCCTTTCCTCCTGTCGCTGAGTCAGCTGAATATGCGCGGTGGCGCCGACGGCGAGAATCGCGAAACGAACCCAGTCCGTTCTTCCCGGATTCGTGGAATCCATCGTCGCGACGACCATGATCGCGATTCCGATCGCCTCCATGGTGAAAAGGAACGCGATGAACCGTTTCGGCCGCTGCCAGAGCGCCCACGCCCTGGGATCGTAGGGATGGCGTTCCCGCGGTTCGGCCTGGTCACCTTCCGGGCTCACCTGCCCGCGTTCGGTCACCGGTACCTCGCTCCGCGCCGCGGCGGGCGGTGCCGCGTCGTCAAGGTCGCCGGTGCCGTCACCGTGCTGGCGGCGGTCACCGGTCTCGGCTGGCAATTGCTACCTCTTTTCCGCGCGGACGGCACGGCTGAGTAATCTCACCGGTACCGACTGATACACCGTTCGTATTCCACGGCCGGTATCATCCCATCGCATCAGTTGTCCGACAGCGGCAAGGGTGCCCGCGAACACGGACCGGAGGTGGCAATCGTGTCCCGTGATTTCTGATCTTGGTGACTGAATGTTTTTCGAGACGCGACGCGGAAGGGGTGACGGATAGTGTCCAGCCGTGACTTCTGAGCCCGGACAAGGTATTAGTTCGCTGCGAGGTTCCCAGGAGGTGTCCGACCATGTCGAGCCGTGACTTCTGATCGAGAGTCGTTTCTTTTCGTCCCCGTGCCGAAGACCAAGGTCCTGTGTCAGTGTTCCGTCGTCGAGATTTCCGAGTACGAACCCGCCGGGCGGCCGAGTCGCCGCCCCAGGGGTCGTCCAGTGTGGATTCGTCATGACAGCAACGGTTCCGGGCTGGTTCCGTTGATGTGCCACCAGCTGAACGCGACCAGTACGGCCAGCAGCAGGCCGACCACGCCTGCCAGCGCGATGGCCGAGGTCGCCGCCCCGAGCCGATCGGCGGCGAGCCCGCCGAGTCCCGCCCCTATTCCTTGAGCCACCCGCAACCCCGTGCGGTACACCCCGCCCGCACCGCCCCGGAGTTCGTTCGGGACCCAGGTGATGAACGTGGCGCTCACCGTGATCAGGTACGCCCCCGCGGCACCCGCCGCCGCCAGCAGCAGCAACGCCGGGATCAGCCCGGGTTTGAGCGCGAAGGCGATCAGGGCGAGCATCGGTAGTGCCGCCAGAACGCCGAGCAGCCTCCGCCTTTGTTCCGCGGAGACGAACCGGGACAGCAGGAACGCCCCGATGACGAAACCCAGCGGATCGGCGGCCAGCAGCCAGCCGACGGCCTGTTTCCCGACGCCCATCTCCGCGGCGAGCGGTGCCGCGAGCCCCTCGGGGATGACGGCGAGGCCCACCAGCCACGAGAACCAGACCAGCACCCGCAGGTGACGGTTGCCGAAGACCTGCTTGACCGCGCCGAACCAGCTGCCGTTGCCGTCGGACGCCGCCGCCCGCCGGGACACGGAGAAGCGGACCACGGCCGCGCTCAACAGGAAGGTCGCGGCGTCCAGCGCCAGCGCCCAGCTCACCCCGACCTGCGAAACCAGCAGACCGCCGCCCGCCAGGCCGAGCAGCATGGCGGTGTTGGTCGAGATGCCGCGGATGTCCTGGCTCTTGAGATAGAGGTCGTCGTCGGTGAACACCTCGCGCGTCAGCGCGTTCTGCGCCGCGTTGCCCGGCGCGTTCACGAGCCGCGCCAGCACCACCAGCCCGCACAGCAGGGCGAGCGGGGTACCGGGGATCGCCATGATCGCGATCAGCAGCCCCTGGATCAGGGACGAGACGACGAGGACGGTGCGCCGCGGATAGCGGTCGGCCAGCTGGGAGAGGCCGAGGCCGCCGGCCAGCGCGGGCAGGAAGGTCAGGGAGTAGACCACCGCGGAGAGCAACGCGGAGCCTGTCCGGTCGTAGACGAGGATCGCCAGCGCGACGATGGTGAGCTGATCCCCGATGAGGGACTGCACCTCGGCCAGCCAGAGTGCGCGGAACTCGCGGTTCGCCAGGGCGGCGGTCATCCGCGGCGCCGCGTTCGTCTTCACTGCGTGACCACCTCCCCCCGATCGGGTGAACTTGCTTCCCTCGCATTCTTGCCTGCCGTGTTACGTGGTCGACGAGGGAGTCACAGTCGTTGTCCCGCCGGACAACGTTCAGTATGCCTCCGGCTACAGGGAGACGAACAGAAGACCGGTGAATCCTCCGCCTGTTGAGCTGATCGGGCTACGCCGTCCGACCGGTGGGTGACATCGGCCTGACTCGCCCGCGGGTATCTGCGCGGCTATCGGCGTGCCCTCGCTCGGCGCAGCCGGGCCGCCGTTCGCCGCCGCCCGGGTCCCGGCTGGGCCGAATGGGCCAACACTGAGTAGAGACCGGTCTGGAGGTGGAGGCCGGCTGGTTCAAAGGGGTGAAGGCGATGAACGGTTTGCTCGACGACAAGGCCGTCGTCGTGACCGGGGCGGGGCGGGGACTCGGTGAGGCGTTCGCGGTGCACGTGGCGAGGGCAGGCGGGGCCGTCGTGGTCAACGACATCGACGCCGAACTGGCCGAACGGACGACGGAGAACATCCGCCGGTTCGGCGGCAGGGCCGTCGCCAGCGGGCACAGCGTCGCTGATCCGAAGCAGGCGCAGGAGATCGTCGACCTGTGCCTCGCCGAGTTCGGCGCGATCGACGGGCTGGTCAACAACGCGGGCTTGAACTACGAGGCGCTGCCGTGGGAGGACGACGTCGAGCAGGCACGCGAACTGGTCGAGGTGAACGTCCTCGGCGTCATGTACACAGGGCTCGCCGCGATCAAGGCGATGGTCGGAAGCGGCAGGCCGGGGTCGATCGTCAACATCTCGTCCGGCGCCTCGCTCGGGCAGCGCAAGCTCGGCGTGTACGCCGCCAGCAAGGGCGCCGTCGCTTCGCTGACCTACTCCTGGGCGCTGGACCTGGAGGAGAGCGGGATCCGGGTGAACGCGGTCTGCCCGCTCGCGCACACCCGGATGGTGTGGAAATCCGAACGGTCGCTGCGGGCCTGCCCGCCGGACCGGACGCCCTCGCGGATCGCGCCGATCGTGCTCTTCCTGCTCGGCGCCGGATCCGACGGCATCACCGGGCAGATGATCCGCTGCAACGGGCCGCAACTGCACGTCATGGGGCAGCCGTACCTGAAGCAGCCCATCCTCGAGCGGCCGGTGTGGGACACCGAGACCGTGCAGCGCGCCTTCGACGAGGTCTTCAGCGCGCACCTGGAGAACTACGGGCTCGAAAAGCGTGTCCCGCCCCGGCTGCGGAAGTGGACGGAGTCGACCCGGACGGCTTGATCACGCGTGATCAGGTGGACGACACGACCGTGTCGTCCGTCCCATCACGCGTGTCGTCCCTCTGGTCACGCGAGTCGTCCGCAGACCTGGGATTTAGCCCACTACGAACGGCAGCTTCGCGGCCAGGTCGCCGAGTTCGGCCTTCTCGGCGTCCGTCGGCTGACGGCGGCCCGTGCCGACCAGCAGCGCGTCCGTGTCGGAGAAGGACGCCGGGAACGTCTCGCCGGTGCGCTGCTCCAGGATCTGCCGCGTCCTGGCGAGGCTGCCGGCGGCGGGGCCGTCGAGGTGCGGGAGATGCGCGACCAGGTCGAGGTGGTGCAGCGTCCACTCCAGGACGTAGGCGGACAGGAAGTCGCCCGCGGACAGGACGATGTCGCGGGTGGCGACCCGCATCCCCGGATCGGCGAGGCCGGCGGCCCGGCCCGCGGCGGAACCGACGTCGTCGAGATGGAACTTGAGCAGCCGCGGCTCCTGGTAGGCGGCGGCGAGCCGCACGATCAGCGCGTCGAGGTCGTCCTCGCCGGTCGGCGGCTTGTCGGCGAGCTCCCAGTAGGTGACCGCGTCGCGCGTGGGTTCGGTTTCGGCGGGAGTGGCGAGGGTGATCAGGACGTCCTGCGCGTCGATCACCAGGTGACACACCAGGTCCCGCACCAGCCAGCCGGCACAGCCGGACGGTTCGGCGAAGTCTTCGTCGGGGGTTTCGGCGACGGCGGCGAGGAGCGCCGCCCAGGAGCGGGAGAAGAGATCCACGGCGGCAAGTTAGCAGCGGCCCCTTCCCGGTCGCGACTCCTTTCGTCCCGTGCTCGAAGACGGAACTCGCGTGATTGAAGCCGTAACTCACGTGATTGGAGGCGTAACTCGTGTGTTACGCCTCCAGACACGCGAGATCCGCCTTCAATCACGCGAGTTACGACTTCACGCGCGTCAGGAACCAGCGGCGGGAGCGGGTTCCGGAGCGGGGGCCGGGTACAGGTCCGCGATCGTGGGTGCGTAGCGGTCGTTGATGATCCGCCGCTTCAGTTTCAGGGTCGGGGTCACCTCGCCGGTTTCGGGCGTCCAGGCCTTGGGGATCACGTGGTACCGCTTGATCTGCTCGATCCTGGACAGCCGCGCGTTGGCCGCCTCGACGGCCTTCTCGATCTCCGCGCGGACCTCCGCGTTGTCGGCGAGCGATTCCCCTTCGGCGAGCTGGATGCCGTTCGCGGTCGCCCAGCCCGGCGCGATCTCGTCGTCGACGACGATCAGCGCGGTGACGTACGGCCGTTTCTCGCCGATCGCGACGGCCTGTCCGATCAGCGGGTGTTCCTTGAGCAGCCCTTCGATCTTCGTCGGGGCGATGTTCTTGCCGCTCGAGGTGATGATCAGTTCCTTCTTGCGGTCGGTGATCGTGACGAAGCCGCGTTCGTCGATCGTCCCGATGTCGCCGGTGGCGAGCCTGCCGTCGGCGTCGACGTCGGGCTTGATCGTGCCGTCTTCCTGGAGGTAGCCGAGGAACACGATGGCGCCGCGGACGAGGAGTTCACCGTCTTCGGCGACCTGCACCTCGATGCCTTCCAGCGGACGGCCGACCGAACCGGCCTTGAACGCCGACGGCGTGTTCGACGTGACCGCGCCGGTGGTCTCGGACAGTCCCCAGACCTCCTGGATCTCGACGCCGAGCCCGGCGATGAAGTACAGGATCTCCACCGGCAGCGCGGCGGCACCGCTGGAGGCGACCTCGATCCGGTCGAGGCCCAGCATCGCCCGCACCGGCGCGAGCGCGGCGGCGTCGGTCCGCGCGATCTTCTCCGCGAGTTCCGGCGGGACCTCCTTGCCGTCGCTGCGCAGTTTGTAGCCCTGCTGCAGCAGTTCGTTCGCGCCGAGCAGGCCGTTCCGCTTCTCTTCCGGCAGCGAGCCGAGCAGGTTCTTCAGGCCTGCCACCATCTTTTCCCAAACTCGCGGGACGCCGAAGAAGCTCTTCGGGTGCACTTGGCCCAGGGCGCCGACGACGCCGGTCGGGTCGCCGACGGTGTGCACGTGGCCGGCCCACACGATCGGCATGTAGATCGACAGTTCGCGTTCGGCGATGTGCGCGAGCGGCAGGTACGCGATGTTGGTGGCGTGCATCGGGGAGTCGTGCAGCTTCTGGACGGCGACGGCCTGGTAGATCGCGTTGCGGTGCGACAGCACGACACCCTTGGGGTCGCCGGTGGTGCCGGAGGTGTAGATCATCGACAGCGGGTCGTCCGGGGTGATCGAGGACCACGCCGTCTCGAACGCCCGCGGGTCGGCCGCGTGCGCCTCCGCGCCCGCCGCGCGCAGCTCGGCGAACGACAGGAAACGCTTGTCGTCCGGGGGGATCACGGACGCGTCGAGCAGGATGATGTGCCGCAGCGCGGGCAGGTCGTCGAGCACCTGCGACCAGCGGCCGAGTTCGTCGGCACCGGCGAGGACGACGACGCCGGCGGCGCTGTGCCGGGCGACGAACCCGATCTGCTCCGGGCTGAGGGTCGCGTACGCGGTGCAGGGGATCGCGCCGAGATGTGCCGCGGCGAGGTCGGCGATCAGGTGTTCGGGACTGCTCGGCGCCATGATCAGCATCCGGTCGCGGACGCCGACCCCGAGGCCCGCGAGCCCGCGCGACACCTCCGCGATGGCGGTGCGGAATTCGGCCCAGGTCAGGGTCGGCTTGCCCTCTTTGTCGAGTGACGTGACCGCCGGCAACTCACCGAACTCCTGTGCGTTGCGGTGAAGCAGGGCGGGGATGGTCTGGCCTTCGATCTGCTCGGCGACGGTCGGCTGGGTGGTCAACGCTGGCCTCCTCGATGCTGCCTGATCAGGCACACTGTAAGGGCTGTCGGCAGTGCTGGATAGAGAATCGCGGCCACGGTCGCGTCTCGCGAAATGTCCACCTTTTCCGTTTTCACCGCGTCAGTACCGAACGGGAGGACCCTCGACGATGACCGGTTCGGCACGCGAGTTGATCGACGCGGTGCAGGCGGAACTCGCACCCCGCGACGACGAAAACCGGCTCGTCCCGTCGGTCGCGGCGGGCGAGGCGGCACGGGGGATCTTCGCCGCGATCGCCGCGGAGGAGTACCGGATCGTCCGAAGCGACTGGCGTGGTTTCCTGCACCTCGCGTCCCGCGCGCGGGAGCGGAACGCGCGCGAGTTCTTCGCGGCTTTGGCCGCCGGTGAGGGGCTGGCGCTCGGCAAACTGCCGGCGCTCGCCGAGGAATCGCCCGGCTTCGAGCCGCGCGCGGGCTGCCAGGCGTATCCGGCGTTCGTCGCCTGGCTGGCGCTCAACGGCGAACCGGCGGACGTCATCGTGGCGATCGTCGCCAACTTCGCCGCCTTCGGCCGGTACTGCGCCGCGATCGCCGCGGCGATGCGTGAGCGCTACGGCTTCGACGACGAGGCGTGTGCGTTCTTCGACTTCTTCGGCGCGCCGTCCCCGGAGCTCGAAGAGCTCGCCGTACGGGCCGTGCAGGCCGCGCTCGACGCCGGGGAACTGTCCGAAAAGGACGCTCGGACCCACGCGCGGTTGTTCCAGGCGTACGAGCTGGACTTCTGGAACACTCTCGCCGACGATGACCACCGTGACTGATCTCGTAGCGGAGGCCGCGGCACTGGACGCGGCCGATCCCTTGGCGCACAAGCGGAACGAATTCGACCTCGACGCCGGTGTCGCCTATTTCGACGGCAACTCGCTGGGTGCCCCGCCGAAACACGTGGCGGACCGGGTCGCCGCGGTCGTCCGCGAGCAGTGGGGTGGACGGCTCATCCGGTCCTGGTCGGAGGGCTGGTGGGAGGCGCCGGTGCGGGTGGGCGAGCGGATCGCGCCGCTGGTGGGTGCCGCGCCGGGGCAGCTCGTCGTGGCGGACTCGACCAGCGTGAACCTGTTCAAGGCGCTGGTCGCCGCGACCCGCCTCAGGCCGGGCCGCGACGAGATCCTCGTCGACGCGGACACGTTCCCGACCGACGGCTACATCGCCGACGAGGTCGCCCGGCTGACCGGGCGCACGGTGCGCCGGGTCGTCGCCGAGGACATGCCGCGCGAGGCGAGCGAACGGACGGCCGTCGCGCTGATCAACCACGTCGACTACGTGACCGGACGCGCCCACGACATGGCCACACTGACCGGGGCACTGCACCGCACGGGCGCGCTGGTGCTCTGGGACCTCTGCCACAGCGTCGGCGCGCTGCCGGTCGAGCTGGACGAGGCGGGCGTGGACCTCGCCGTCGGCTGCACGTACAAGTTCCTCAACGGCGGTCCCGGCGCACCAGCTTTCCTCTACGTGGCAACGAAATGGCTGAACGGGTTCGAACAGCCGCTGGCGGGCTGGGCGGGCGACAGCGACCCGTTCGCGATGCGCGGCGCGTACGAGGCGAACGCCGGCATCGCGCGGGGCCGCGCGGGCACTCCCGACATCCTTTCGCTGCTCGCGCTGGACGCGGCCCTCGACGTCTGGGACGGCGTGGATCGCGGGCTGCTGCGGGCGAAGGGGCTCGCGCTCGGCGAGTTCTTCTTCCGGTGCGCGGACGAACTCCTCGACGGCGCGACGATCGCGACCCCGCGCGGCGAAGACCGCGGGCATCAGATCTCGGTCATCGACGAAGACGCGGCCAAGACGATGGCGGCCCTGATCGAGCGCGGGGTGATCGGTGACTTCCGCCCGCCCAACGTGCTGAGGTTCGGGCTGGCTCCGCTCTACACCACCTACGGCGAGGTGCTGCGTGCCGTTACGACGCTTCGGGAGCTTCGACACTGAAACGATGAATATCATTCGGGAATCGGTGGCAAATAGGTGATCGCCTCGCCCCCGCGGGGGAGAACGCGCGATCTTTCGCGAATCCGCTGTTAATCTCGATATTCGCTCTCGCCGCGAGTGTGACGTAGATCCTTCCCCTGTGGCGTAAGGGAAACCCGCGTCGCGCGTCTTACCGGCGAGGCGCGGGCCCGGCGCCTGGAGAAGGAGGGGATCGTGTCGTTCACCTATACCGCCGTCGCCGTGTCCGGTGTCGCCTCCGGTTTTCTGCTCAACGAATTCGGCTCCCGGTACCCGGTCGAGACCGTGCTCGTCGCGATCCTGATCTGCGGGATGGCGACCCTGTGCTGGGCGGGCGTCCGGATGCTCCGGGACGCCTCCGGGAAGGTCGACGCGCTCCTCGACGACGAGCTCGGCCGCGCCGACGAAGATCATTTCGCCGAATCGGCGATTAGTGTCCGCAATTCTCGATTCCGTGGCGCGAACGGCGTTACGACGGCGTTCCTCCGCGGTGATGTCGTTCGCAAACCGAACGGTATGTGGAGTGCTGGTCCGAAAGCGTGAGCGACGTCACGGCGAGTAGTTTTCGCCGGCTTTTTCACCGCGAAGCAGGCGCCGGAAGCTGTGACTTGATCGAGTCCGAAGGGTGTCGATCAAGCCGCTGCCTGCGGTAAACCGCCAGGTGACCTACTGGTGAGTCACTTGGCGGGGTGCCCTGGTCCACGTGGTGGACTTTCGAGGTCCACCGGCCTCTCGTGACCTGGTCACGGCCATACGCGACTACCCTTCGCGTCCGGACTTGACTCACCCGTTTGGGTCTCCTAGCGTCTTCGCGGGCGGAGCGGACCACGCTGTGTTGATCCGGCAATCGGATCCCGCGGGTATGAGATCCCCGGCGACCCGACACCTGAAACTGCCGGAAGGAAAACGGACCACGGTGAAGCAAATTCCCCTTCCACGAGGCCGCGGCTCTTCGATTCGTTCGCGCGTTCTGACGATCGCGCTCATTCCGAGCATCGCGCTGATGCTGGTCGGTCTGGCGATCGGCGGGTATCTGATCTTCGACGCGGTCAACGGCCGTGACTACGCGCAGCGGATCCGTGACTCGGAAGCCCCCTCTCTTCCCTTCTTCGTCCAGGTGCAGGAAGAGCGGCGCCTGACGCTGCGCGAACTCGCCGGGGACCGGTCGCAGCACGCCACGCTCGTCGAGCAGCGCGCGAAGACCGACGCCGCCACCCAGGGCGTCGTCGCGCACCTTCAGAAGTTCATCGGCGACTCGCCCGACAGCGTGCAGCGCAACATCGCCACGGTGAACGGGCTCTTCCAGAAGATGCCGCAGATGCGGCAGTCCGCCGACTCCGGTCAGCTCCCGCTGCTGGACGCCTTCACCTTCTACAACCAGATCCTCGACCAGTTCGTCGAAGGTCTCACCGGGCTGGCCCAGGACGCGCCGAACGCGGAGAACGCCTACCAGCGGATCACCGCGGTGCCGCTGTTCACCGCCATCGACCAGATGCAGCGCGCGAACGCCCTCGCCGCCGCGGCGGTCGCCGGCGGCGGCTTCACCGACGAGACCTACCGCGCCTACGTCACCGAGGTCGGTTCCTACCGCTCGCAGCTGGAGTCTTCGGTCTCGCGGATGCTGCCGGACGTCAAGGCGAAGTTCGACCAGCTCGTCGCGAGCGATCCGTGGAAGGCCGTCAACACGGTCGAGAACACCTTCCTGCAGAACAGCAAGGCCACGCTCCCCATCCCCGAGCAGACGTGGCTTCAGGCCGCGCGCGGCGTCAGTGACGCGATGATGCGCGGCTTCGTCGAGCAGAGTGGTACGGCCACGACGCAGGCGGTCGACGACGCCGACCGGACGCTGATCACCTCGGCCATCGCCGCGGCCATCGCGCTGCTGGTGGCGATCGGGGTGTTCGTCATCGCCCTGCGGCTGTCCAACCGGCTCATCGGAAGGCTGGCGCGGCTGCGGGAGGACACCCTCGACGTCGCCGAGATCCGGCTGCCGGAACTGGTGGACCGGGTGCGGGCGGGTGAACCCGTCGACCTCGACGACAAGGGTCACTTCCTCGACCACGGCGACGACGAGATCGGACAGGTCGCCGAGGCCTTCAACAAGGCGCAGCAGACCGCCATCGCGGCCGCGGTGGAAGAGGCGAGGACCCGTGAGGGCACCAAGACGGTGTTCCTCAACATCGCGCACCGCAGCCAGGTCATCGTGCACCGCCAGCTCAAGGTGCTCGACCAGGCCGAGCGCAAACAGGAGGACCCGGAGCAGCTGGAGACGCTCTTCCAGCTGGACCACCTCTCCACGCGCGCCCGCCGCAACGCGGAGAACCTGATCATCCTCGGTGGCGGTCAGCCCGGCCGTCAGTGGCGCAAGCCGGTGACGCTGGCCGAGCTGACCCGCGGTGCCTCGGCCGAGACCGAGGACTTCGCCAGGGTGAAGACGGCGAAGATGCCCGCGATGGCGGTGCAGGGCCCGGTCGTCGGCGACCTCGTGCACCTGCTCGCCGAGCTGATCGACAACGCGACCGCCTTCTCGCCGCCGCAGTCGCGCGTCGAGCTGCGGGGCAACGTGGTCGGCAAGGGTGTCGTGATCGAGGTCGAGGACCAGGGCCTCGGTATCGAGCCGGAACAGGCCGCCGAGCTGAACGCGATGTTGGCCGATCCGCCGGACTTCGGCATCATGGCGTTGTCAGCCGAGCCACGGCTGGGCCTGTTCGTGGTCGCGCGCCTCGCCGCGCGTCACGGGATCTCCGTGCACCTGCGCGAGTCGGCGTACGGCGGCACCAGGGCCATCGTGCTCGTCCGCACCGACCTGCTCGCGCCGGTCCCGTCTGATCAGCCGGAGGACGAGGTGGACCCCGAGAGCACCGAGGTGCCGGAAGCCGCGCCGCTGCTCCCGGGCCGTCGTGCCCGCCACCGCACCGAGTTCCCCGCGGAACGGCCCGAACTGCCCGTGCCGATGCCCGTGGCACCCCAGCCGCAAGCGCAGGGCCCGGACCAGCCCGGCGGCACGTTGCCGCCGCTGCCCCCGAGGCCGCCGCGGGTGCCCCGGCCGGAGACGCCGCGGCCCGAACCGATCCGTCCCGAGCCCGTCCGTGCCGAGGGGCGTCCGCAGCCGGTGCAGCCGCCGGCGTGGCCGCCCGCCGACACCCGGCCTCAGGACACCCGTCCCCAGGACGGCCGCCCGCCGCAGACCCGGCGGCCCGGCCCCGAGGCGCCCGGCAGGCCACCGCTGCCGCAGCGCCGCCGTCAGGCGAACCTGGTCCCCCAGCTCATGGAGGACCGGCCCGCCGCCCAGCCCGAGGAGGTCCGCGAGGACACCCCCGAGCTGGCGAGGAACCGGCTCGCCGCGTTCCAGCAGGGCACGCGCCGCGCACGGGACACCGAACCCACCGACGACTACACCGACCTCGACATGTACGGAGATCGTGACTAGATGGCCAACGCGGGAGTCAGTGAACTCGACTGGTTGCTGGACGACCTGGTCAAGCGGGTCAGCGGTGCCGACAGGGCGGTGGTCCTGTCCTCCGACGGCCTGCTCATCGGACGGTCCGGGAACCTGTCGGAGCAGGACGGCGAGCACCTGTCCGCGGTCGCGTCGGCGTTCCAGAGCCTCGCGCGGGGAACGGGACGGCACTTCGGCGGCGGCAACGTCCGCCAGACCATGGTCGAGATGGACCACGCCTTCCTGTTCGTCACCGCTGCCGGGCGCGGAGCGTGCCTCGCGCTGCTGGCGAAGGAAGACGCGGACATGGGTCTCGTCGCCTACGAAATGAACCTGATGGTCAAGCGGGTCGGCGCGGTGCTCACTTCGGCGCCCCGCGCCGCGACTCCCACTTCGCCATGAGCGGGCGGCACGAGTCGTGGTTCGAGGACGAGGCCGGCCCGCTGGTCCGGTCGTACGCCGTCACGGGCGGGCGCACCCGCTCGGACACGCTCGGCCTCGACCTGATCACCCTGGTGGTCGCCATGCGCAGCGCGCACGAGGTGGCGGGCTTCGAGCCGGAGTACGGGCGGATCCTCAACCTGTGCCAGAGACCGACCTCCGTCGCGGAGGTCGCCGCGCGCATAGACCTTCCGCTGCCGGTGGTGAAGGTACTGCTGAGCGACCTCATCGAACAGAACCTCGTGCTGTTCCGCACCGCGACCCCGGTCACCGACACCCCCAACAAACACGTACTCCAGGCGGTTCTTGATGGCATCCGGAAACTCTGAGCCCCGGCGATCCTTGACCGCGAACGCGGTCAAGGTCCTCATCGCCGGCGGGTTCGGGGTCGGTAAGACCACGATGGTCGGTTCGGTCAGCGAGGTTCCCCCGCTGCGCACCGAGGAGGTCATCACCGCGGCGTCCGAGGGCGTCGACGACCTCACCGGTGTCGAGAAGAAGACGACCACCACGGTCGCCCTCGACTTCGGCCGCATCACCATCAACCCCGAACTGATCCTGTACTTGTTCGGCACGCCGGGACAGGACCGATTCTGGTTCATGTGGGACGAACTGGCCGAAGGCGCTCTCGGCGCCGTCGTGCTGGCCGACACCCGGCGGCTCGACAGCTGCTTCGCGGCCGTCGACTTCTTCGAGCGCCGCGGACTGCCGTTCGTCGTCGCCGTGAACTGCTTCGACAACGCCTACCGCTACGGCACCGAGGAGGTCCGGCAGGCGCTCGACGTCAGCATGGACGTCCCGCTGCTGCTGTGCGACGCGCGGGAACGCGAGTCGACGAAGCAGGTGCTGACCGTGCTGATGGAGCACGTGCTGGCGTTGTCCGATTTGGCGGCCGGGTTGCCACAGGGCCGCTGACACCCCCTCGAACGCTAGGAACGGTCCTTTCCTTGCAGATTTTGCAAGGAAAGGACCGTTCCTAGCATCGGGAGTGTGGAGTCCGGCTGCGGTTGATCTCCGGCCCGGTCCGTGAAGGCCTCCTTGAGGGACCCAGAGTCCCTCAAGGAGGCCTTCACGGACTCGAAGATCGCCGCGTTCGCCCCACAGGCACCAGCAGTCACACCAGTGGCGCGTGAAGGCAAGAACACTGGCCAAGCCCTCGTGAGACCGAGACCGGCTCAGGACTTCCGGCGCCGGCGCAGCAGGGTGTCGAGCGCGTAGGTGCCCGGGCCGACCACCGCGAACAGCAGGAAGATCCAGGAGTACAGGGCCGCCGTCTCGCCCTTGTTCTGCAGCGGTAACAACGCGTCGGGCTGGTGCACGACGAAATACGCGTACGCCATCGTGCCCGAAAGCAGTACCGCGACGGGGCGGGTGAACAGGCCGACGAGGATCAGCAGCGAGCCGACCGTTTCGATGACCCCGGCGTACCAGCCCGGCCAGGTGGCGAACGGCACGGCGGGCTTGTCGAAGAGTCCCAGCTTCTGCAGGCCGTGGCAGAGGAACAGGAACGCGACCACTACGCGGACGGCCGAGAGGGCCAGTCCCTGCCACTTGGGAGCGGTCGGACCGATCTCGGTGGTCGTGGCGGTGGCTGTCTGGGTCATGACGCATCCTTCCGGCTCAAGGTGGTCTAAACCATTGATGTGATGAGGATGCCGGATGTCCCCATCTGTAGGGAACTTTCTTTCGGGGGGTAATTCGATGTTATGTCCGGATTTAACAACGTCGAAACGCGTTAAAGGCCCCTTTCCTGGAATCGTTCCAGGAAAGGGGCCTCGCGATTCTCCATCAGCGTCGGCGGCGCAGGGTGTCGAGGGCGAAGGTGCCGGGGCCGATCGCGGCGATCAGCAGGAAGATCCAGCAGTAGAGGGTCGACAGTTCGCCCATGTTCTGCAGCGGCAGCAGGCCTTCCGGCGCGTGGACGGTGAAGTAGGCGTAGGCCATCACGCCGGAGAGGAGCACCGCGACCGGCCGGGTGAACAGGCCCACCAGCACCAGTACTGCGCCGACGACCTCGATCACGCTGCCGTACCAGCCGGGCCAGGAGCCGAGTTCCACCGAGCCGCCGGCGCCGTCGACACCACCGAAGAAGCCGAATCCCTGCAAACCGTGGCAGAGGAAGAGGAACGAGACGACGATCCGGACGGCCGACTGGATCGCGCCCTGCGCCTTGGCGGCACGCGAGGTAGTGGTGGCGGTGGTCTGGGCGGGGGTGATGGTCTGCGTCATGGTTCCGGTCCTTCCGGGAGGGAGTGTCTGTGGGGCGGCTTCTGACAACGCGTCGGACGGGCTCGACGCGAATCGACATCCGGGCGGAAAGTTTTTTCGCGGGCCGGTCACATCACCCGATCGGCGCAAGGCCAGACTGGACCTCATGGCGGGTAAGACGAGTGCCGGGATCCTGCTCTTCCGCAGGTCGGGCGAGGTGGCCGAGGTGCTGCTCGGGCATATGGGCGGACCGTTCTGGGCGAAGAAGGACGCGGGCGGCTGGTCGGTGCCCAAGGGCGAGTACGAGCCGGACGAGGCGCCGGAGGCCGCGGCACGGCGCGAGTTCACCGAGGAACTGGGGCTGCCCGCGCCGGAGGGGGAGTACCTCCCGCTCGGTGTCGTGAAGCAGTCCGGCGGCAAAGTCGTGACGGTCTGGGCGGTCGAGGGCGACCTCGATCCGGCTCAGGTGGTGCCGGGCACCTTCGAAATGGAGTGGCCGCCGCGGTCGGGCCGGACGCGGGAGTTCCCGGAGGTCGACAGGGTCGCCTGGTTCGGGCTGGCCGAGGCGGAGGAGAAACTGCTCAAAGGCCAGCGTCCGTTCCTGGCCCGCCTTGGCGAACTGCTCAACGGCTGAGCAACTCGCCGAGCGGTTTGTCGGCCAGCGAGCCGAGTACGAGGTCGGCGTGGTCGAAGTTCAGCACCGCGGTGATCGGATTCGGCACCGCCACGCACTGGAGTCCGGCGGCCTTCGCCGCGGTGACGCCGTGCGGTGAATCCTCGAACGCGATCGCCTCGGCCGCGGGCAGGTCCAGCGCGGCGAGCGCGGCGAGGTAGAGGTCCGGGCTCGGCTTCGCCTCGTGGAGGTCGCCGGTGAGGACGGCCTCGAACGCGTCCGCGAGGCCGAGCCGGTGCAGATGTGTGGTGACCCAGTCGCCGGTCGAACTGGACGCGATGGCCAGCCGCAGGCCCTGTTCCTTCGCGTCGTCGAGATACTGCTGGACGCCCGGGCGGGGCCCCACTGATTCCAGCAGTTCGGTGACCCGGGCGCGGACGCCGGTGCGGACCGCGACCCGGTCGAGGTTCTCGTCGTTCTTCTCGAGCAGTTCGAACATCGCGACGGCGGTGTTCTGCGTGCCGATCACGGTGTGCCAGACGTCGAGGGGGAGTTCGCCGCCGCGTTCGCGGAACGTCTCCTGCCAGGCCACGAGGACGGCGGCCTCGGTGTCGACCAGCGTTCCGTCGAAGTCGAAGATCAAGGCGCCGGTCATGGGACGAGTCTACGTCTTGACTCACTGAGTGGTACGGATTACGGTACGCATTCGTTAGGAAAGTTACCAAACGAACAGTGCTCAACGAACAACGCCGCGCACCCGTCCCTCTCAACCCGCCGCCACGGATTCCCGGGGAGATCGATGTGAAGGCCCGAACCCGACTACTGCCACTAGGCGCGGCCGCCATCCTGTTGCCGACGCTGCTCAGCGGTAACGCCCAAGCCGCTGATGTCCTTTTGTCCCAAGGTAAAGCCGTCCTCGTCTCGTCGGTGGAGTCCTCCTCCTACGGCGGCCCGCTGGCCGTCGACGGGAAGAGCACCACCCGGTGGGCGAGCGCCGAAGGTGCCGACCCGCAGTTCATCCGCATCGACCTCGGCGGTCCGTCCGCCATCAACCGGGTCAAGCTGAACTGGGAAGCGGCGTACGCCACCGCGTACAAACTCGAGGTCTCCAACGACGGCTCGGCGTGGACCCCGGTCAAATCCGTCACCAACGGCAACGGCGGGACCGACGACCTCACCGGCCTGTCCGCCCGCGGCCGGTACCTCCGCCTCGTCGGGACCAAACGCGCCACGAGCTACGGCTACTCCCTCTGGGAGATGCAGGTCTACGGGACGTCGGACTCCTCCGGCGACACGCAGGCGCCCACCGCGCCGACGAACCTGAAGGCCGGTTCGGTCACTTCGTCCACTGTGGACCTGACGTGGACGGGCTCGACGGACAACGTCGGCGTCACCGGCTACGAGGTGCTGCGCAATGGCCAGGTCGTCGGCACGACCGAGACCGCGTCCTACACCGACAGCGGGCTGGGCGCGTCGACCGCGTACACCTACACCGTCCGCGCGAAGGACGCCGCCGGCAACACCTCGGCGGCCAGCAACCAGATCCAGGCGACCACCCAGGCGGGCGGTTCGTCGTTCGTCCTCGCCGCCTCCGGTGACATCGCCGAGCAGTGCACCGCTTCGTCGTCATCGTGCGTGCACCCGAAGACGGCCGCGCTGGTCGGCCAGATGAACCCGGCCGCGGTCATCACCATGGGCGACAACCAGTACGACGACGCCCACATCGAGGACTTCACGAAGTACTTCGACAAGACCTGGGGCAAGTACAAGAACATCATGCACCCGGTCCCCGGCAACCACGAGACCTACGACCACACCCCGCTGGGCGCCTACAAGCAGTACTTCGGCAAGATCGCGACGCCGAACGGGAAGACCTACTACAGCTGGGAAATGGGCAACTGGCACTTCGTCGCCATCGACAGCACGGAGTTTTCGCCCGGCCTCGCCGCGAACGCGATCAGCGACGAGCAGCTGAACTGGATCAAGCAGGACCTGAAGAACAACACCAAGCCTTGCGTCGCCGCGTACTACCACCACCCGCGCTACACCTCGGGTGACCACGGCGACAACAGCAAGATGGCCACCTTGTGGGAGACCCTGGTCCAGAACAAGGTCGACCTGGTGCTCAACGGGCACGACCACCACTACGAGCGGTTCTACCCGCAGAACGCCGACGGTGACAAGGATCCCGCGGGTCCGGTGCAGATCATCGGCGGTGGTGGCGGGGCGACCCTGTACCCGGTCAAGACCGAGCACCCGGCCACGGCGAAGGCGATCTCGACCTACGGCGTGCTCAAGCTGAACATGTCGGACAACGCCTTCTCGACCCAGCTGATCGGTCTCGACGGCAAGACCATCGACTCGTCTCCCACCTACACCTGCCACTGATCCTCGCGTTTCGGCACCAGGTTGCGATGGTTCGCGTCGCGGACCATCGCAACCTGGCACCTGATTGCGGTCGTTCGGTGCGCGTGAAGGAGGTCTCCCATGTACATAGCCACCAGCAGGGGAGCGGACGCCGCGGCGGAAGTCCCGAAGAGCGGCGTGAAACGGGCCGTCACCGGGAACGTCGTCGCGCTCGGCCTGGTCAGCCTCGTCACCGACATCTCGTCGGAGATGGTGACCGCGGTCCTCCCGCTCTACCTCGTTCTCGGCCTCGGTCTGAGCCCGCTGCAGTTCGGCGTGCTCGACGGCCTCTATTCCGGCGTCACCGCCGTCGTCCGGCTCGTCGGCGGGCATCTCGCGGACCGGTGGCAACGGCTCAAAGCCGTCGCCTGCTTCGGTTACGGCCTTTCGGCGCTGGGCAAGATCGGCCTGATGCTGGCGGGTTCGTCCACCGTCGCGATCGGCGCCGTCCTGGCGGCCGACCGTACCGGTAAAGGCGTCCGGACCGCGCCGCGGGACGCGCTGATCACGTTGAGCAGCGAACCCGAACATCTCGGCCGCGCGTTCGGCGTGCACCGCGCGATGGACACCTTCGGCGCGTTCCTCGGCCCGCTGGTCGCGATGGCCGTGCTGTGGCTCAGCCTCGGCAGCTACGACTCGGTGTTCTTCACGAGCTTCTGCATCGCCGCGATCGGCGTGATCATCCTGCTGGTGCTGGTCAAGGACCACCAGCCGAAGCCCGACGCGGTACGGCCCAAGGTCTCGTTGCGGGAGACCGCGGGCCTGATCCGGCAGGCGTCGTTCCGCCGGATCTGCGTGTGGGCGGCGTTGCTGGGCCTGGTCACCCTCAGCGACTCGTTCCTCTATCTCGTACTGCAGCGTCGCTGGGATCTCGGCGCGGTCTTCTTTCCCTTGCTGCCACTGGGAACCGCGGGCGTGTACCTGTTGCTCGCCGTGCCGTTCGGCAGGCTTTCGGACCGGATCGGCCGCTGGAAGGTGTTCCTCGGCGGACACGTCGCGCTGGTCGTCGCGCTGCTGGCGCTGCTGGGACCGGTGGACGGCGGCATCCTCGCCGTACTGGCGCTGGTGCTGCACGGTGTCTTCTACGCCGCCACCGACGGGGTCCTGATGGCCGCCGCCGGACCGCTGCTGCCCGAGCACCAGCGGGCGAGCGGACTGGCGCTGGTGCAGACCGGGCAGGCGACGACGCGGATGTTCGCGTCCGTCCTTTTCGGACTCGCCTGGACCACCTGGGATCTGCACGCCGCCGTTCTGGTCGCCGCCGGCGCACTGGCCGTGGTGGTCGTCGCGGCCGCCCTCATCCGTCCTTTGAGGACACACGCATGAGGGCGCGCATCCTGGGGGTGGCCGGGGCGGTCGTCCTCCTGATCGCGGCCGCCGTCGGTTACGGGCTCCACTCCCGTGACCGCGGGCCGGAGGTGAACTCCGTCGCCGTCGTCACCGGGCAGCCGGTTTCGGTGCAGGCCAAGGGACAGCTGCTGTTCCGCAACACCGCCGAAGGCCCCGACTTCGGCCATCTCGCCACCGTCCCCGTCGACCGGCCGGGCGAACCCCGGAAGGTGTCCGGGCTCAGCTGTGACCGCTTCGCTGCTTCGGCGGGGACCGCGCTGTGCCTGTCCGCGCAGCCGGGGGTGCTGCCGCCGATGACCGACGTCATCGTGCTGGACAAGGACCTCAACGAGATCCGCCGGATCGAACTGCCCGGCACCCCCAGCCGCGGCCGGGTCTCGCCGGACGGGAAACTCGCCTACTGGACGCTGTTCGTCAACGGCGATTCCTATGCGGAGACCGGGTTCTCGACCAGGGCCGGGATCTTCGACCTGAGGACCGGGAAGCTGATGAAGAGCATCGAGGAGATGGGGCTCCTGCTCGACGGCAAGCCGTACTACTCGTCCGACGTGAACTACTGGGGGATCACCTTCACCCCCGACGGCAAGCGGTTCTACGCGACCGTGGGGACGAAGGGGAAGACGTACCTGGTCGAGGCGGACTACGAGAAACTCGTCGCGAAGATGATCCGGGAGAACGTCGAATGCCCGTCCCTTTCGCCGGACGGGAAGCGGATCGCCTTCAAGAAACGGGTTTCCGCCGATCTCGCGGCGCCGTGGCGGCTCGCGGTCCTCGATCTGGCCTCCGGGCAGGAGACCCTGCTGGCCGAGACGCGGAGCGTGGACGACCAGGCCGCCTGGCTCGACGACCGGACCGTCGCGTACGGGCTGGAGTCGGGGATCTGGGCGGTTCCGGCGGACGGGAGCGGGGCGGCCCGGCTGGTGGTCGAGCGCGGGGCGTCGCCGGCGGGCGTGTAGTGGGTCCAGTGGGTCGTGAGTGGCGATTCGTGTTCTAACCCGAATCCTCACTCACGACCCGGCCACGCCCAGCGCTTCCGCCTGCTCCCGGAACACGTCGTAGGTCGCCTTCCCGAACAGCACGAACCGCACCAGTTCCACTGAGCACGATCCGGCCGAAAGCGTGCTCAGCACGGTCTCGAGGGCGATCTCCGCCGCGGATTCGACCGGCCACCGGTAGATTCCGGTCGAGATCGCGGGGAAGGCCACGGTGTGCGCGCCGAGATCGGCGGCGACGTGCAGCGAGTTGCGGTGGCACGACGCCAGTAGCGGCGAGCGGTCTTCGGAATCGGACCACACCGGCCCGACGGTGTGCACCACCCAGCGCGCCGGAAGGCGACCCGCCGTGGTGGCGACCGCCTCTCCGGTCTTCAGTCCCTTGCCGTAATGCCCCGCGCGCAGTGCCCGGCATTCGGCGAGGATCTCCGGTCCGCCGCGGCGGTGGATCGCGCCGTCCACCCCGCCGCCGCCGAGCAGTGACGAGTTCGCCGCGTTGACCACGACGTCGACCTGCTGTTCGGTGATGTCGCCTTCGACCAGTTCGATCTTCATGATCGCTCCGTCAGTCGTTGAAGTACTCGATCAGTACCGGGGCCACCGCCTTCGGCTTGAGCATATGCGTCTGGCCTTCGATCGTCCGGTGCTCGGCGCCGGGGACCGCCTTCGCCAGCGCGGCGACGCCGTTGCGGATCCACGCGGGGCTCTTGCCGCCGTCCATGACCAGCGTCGGCACCGAAACGCCCGCCCAGCGGCCCTCGGGCAGCGGGGTGCCGTCGTGCAGGCCGTCGAACAGGGCGGCGTCGTAGCGCAGGGTCGGCGCGACCTTCTTCAGCTTCGGCCAGGCGGGCATGAACTGCATCATGAAGACGACCGGAGCGGGGACGCGGACGCCTTCCCTCATGAAGGTCTTGATCGCGGTGCCGGGACGCCCGGCGGCGATGGCCTTCTCCAGCCGTTCGTCGTAGTCGGCCGGGACCGGCGGACGGGTGTCGTCGACGACCAGCGGGAATTCGTACACCGCCAGTTTCGTGATCGGGAGCCCGGCTTTCGCGGCTTCGAGGGCGAGCGCGGCGCCGGACGAGATGCCGTAGACGTGTGCCGTCCCGCCCGCTTCCTTGATCAGCGCCGCGATGTCCTCGACTTCGCGGGCGACGGAGAACGGCTCGGTGTCGCCGCTTTCACCGCGGCCGCGGCGGTCGTAGGTGTAGACGGTGAAGTGCGCGGCCAGTTCGGCGGCCAGCGGCTTGGCCGGGCCGAACTCGCGGTGGCACATCGCGCCGTCGACCAGGATGACGGCGGGGCCGGAGCCGGTGCGGGTGTAGGCGATGGTGGTGCCGTCTTGCGAGGTCACGGTGCTCATGGCGGGAATTCTCCTAGGATTGTCTAGCGGCTTGTGTGGACGACGACGGCGGTGACCCAGCCCCAGGCCAGCATCACGGTGGCCCAGAAGGCGAGCATCACGGCGGCGTTCGCGTTGCCGGAGCTGATCCCGGCGAACGAGGCGAAGAACGCGATGCCGGTGGCGCGGGAGTAGACGGCCCAGCCGCGGCGGCCCTCACGGGAGAAGCGGCTCGCGAACACGAAGGTTGCGACGATCAGCGAGAGGAAGCCGACCGAGCCGGCGGCCATGTGCAGGACGCCCGCGGTGCTGATGGTGCCCGGGCCGCGGCCCGCGGGGAAGCCGTTGCCGGGATCGGCCTTGAAGACCGCGGCGAAGAGCAGGCTGACGCCGAAGACGCCCAGCAGCCGTGGACCCCACGTGCTGCCTCTGCCCGGTTCGAGCGTCCGGCTCAGGCCGATCGCGCCCGCGATCATCAGGACGCCGGTGACCAGGAAGTTCGCCACCTGGATCCAGCCGGCGTCGCCGTTGCTCAGCATGCTCGCCGGGTGCTTCGTCACGTCGAAACCGTCGCGGACGGCGGCCTGGGTGAGCGTGGTCAGGAAGTACAGCGGGCCCGAGACCGCGCCGCAGGCGAGTAGGGCGCGGGCGGGGAGTGCGACGGGGGTCCGGGTGGCGGCGATGGTCATCGTTTCGGCCTTTCGGGGCGGCGAGTGCGTTGGCACAACTCTCGTCCCGAAAGCATCAGTTGTCAAGACAAAAAAATTTGTCGGTGACATCGGTTGCGACGCCGGAGATGCCGCAACCAGGTGACTACTTGCCGTTTCGCAAGGTCAGGAGAGTGATCTCGCTCGGCGCGAAGACGCGCAGCGGCGGCCCCCAGAAGCCGGTGCCCCGGCTCGTGTAGAGCTGCGTGCGCTCTCCGTGGCGCGAAAGCCCGGCCAGCACGGGCTGATCGAGCCGGACCAGGAGGTGGAACGGCCAGATCTGGCCGCCGTGGGTGTGCCCGGAGATCTGCAGGTCGATGCCCGCCTCGGCGGCCTGCTTGACCTGCTTCGGCTGGTGGGCGAGCAGGACGACCGGCGTGCTCGCGGCGACGCCGTCGAGCGCGGCGGGGAGGTCGGGGCCGTGGCCGGGCAGGCCTGAGGCGGTGCCGGTCGGGTCGTCGATCCCGGCGAAGACGAGCGTGTCCCCGCCCTGACGGACCTTCGCGTGCCGGTTGTGCAGTGTGTCCCAGCCGAGGTCGCGCATGTGGTCGAGCCAGGCCTGCGCCTCGCCGAAGTACTCGTGATTGCCGGTGATGTAGAACTTGCCGAGTTTCGCCCGCACCTTCCCGAGCGGCGCGACCTGCTGTGCGCGTTTGGCGACGGAGCCGTCGGCGAGGTCGCCCGCGTGGGCGACGACGTCGGCGTCGAGTTCGTTCACCACCTCGACGACCTTCTCCGACCATTTCGTCCGGTTCAGCGGGCCGAAATGGGTGTCGGTGATGATCGCGAAACGGAGACCGTCGAGGCCCGCGCCCAGCCGGGGGAGCACGACGTCGAGCTCCTTGAGCCTCGGCACGCGCCGGGCTTCGGCCATCCCGTACGCCGCCAGCGCCGCGAAGGCCACCAGGACGACACCGGACACGATTCCCGCCGCACCGTCCACTCCGGACACCGTGAGCACGAGTCGCAGCACGTTTCCGAGTACCGACAAGGAGAACAGCAGCCAGATCAGCCCGAGGGAGAGGTCGCCGATCTTCGCCGCGAGGTCGCGCTGCCACGGGCCGTGGCCGAGGACCATGCACACGGGCACGGCGATCGCCGCGGCGGCGAACACGATCGTGCCGAGGACTTCGAGCGCGGCGGGAAGTTCGGGTGAGCCGACGATCGTCCACCACGGCACACCGAACAGGAGGGCGAGAACGGCGATCAGCGCGGCGACGCGGACAAGGATGCGGGGCATGATGTCGGCCAGAGTAACAGACCAATGGTCTCTACCGCAGTCTTCGCTGAGGGGCCTCTCAGGTACGTAGGCGGGCGTACGCGCGATGTCGCTTCACGGCTGACGCTTTTCGCCGCGTGCCGGAAGACACTCTTCGGCATGAAGGAATCGCGGACGATCGAACGCGTCGCCTACGTGGTCGGAGCACTCCTGTTCCTCAGTGGACTCGTGCACGCGGGAGTGCTGATCGTGTCCGGTGGTTCGTGGACCGGGCCGTTGTCGATGCGGAAAGCGGTCACGTTCGGCCTGTCGTTCGGGCTGACCCTGGTCACCGTCGCCTGGGCGACTTCGTACGTCGCGGTGCGGCCGCGGGTGCGGAACGTGCTGCTCGGCGTGTTCACCGCGGCGAGCGTCGTCGAGACGGTGCTGGTGAGCATGCAGGCGTGGCGCGGCGTGCCGTCGCATTTCAACTTCGAGACCGGCTTCGACAACGCGGTGTCGACCACACTCGCGGCGGGCGGTGGCGTGATCATCCTGACGGCGATCTCGTTCACCGCCGCGGCGATGCGCGGCGAAGGGGAGACCACGCCGAGCATGCGGCTCGCGGTGCGATCCGGGCTCGTCGCGCTGTTGGTGGCGCTCGGCGCGGGTGCGGCGATGATCGCGAGCGGCGTCGTCGAGGCGCGGAGCGGGAACCCGCAGGCCGCGTACAGCACCGCCGGCGCGCTGAAGCCACTCCACGCGGTGGCGATGCACGCGATCCTCATCCTGCCGGGACTCGCCTGGCTGCTGCGGTTCGCGGACTGGACGGAACGGCGGCGCGTGCGCCTGGTGTGGGCGTCGATCGGTGCCTACGCCGTGCTGACCGCTGTCGTGGGGCTGGAGTCGGTGACGGGGGTTTCGCCGCTGGCGGCTTCGCCTGTCGAGATGGTGACTTCGGGGGTCGCTTTGGGAGTGCTGGGGCTTATCGGTGCGGTGGGTGTTCGTGAAGCGGTTCGGCGTCGGTCCCGGATGCTATGAAAGGCCCCTTCATTGCAAAATTTGCAATGAAGGGGCCTTTCATAGCGCGCGCTACTGGCCCACGTAAGCGCGAAGGTGCTGCGCCGTGAGCGTGTCACCGGAGGCGACCAGATCGGCCGGAGTCCCCGTGAACACCACCTGACCCCCGTCCGAACCGGCGCCCGGCCCGAGGTCGACGATCCAGTCCGCGTGCGCCATCACCGCCTGGTGATGCTCGATGACCACCACCGTGTTCCCGTCGTCGACGAGCCGGTCGAGCAGCCCCAGCAACTGGTCGACGTCGGCGAGGTGCAGGCCGGTGGTCGGCTCGTCGAGGACGTAGGTCGCGGACTTCTCCGCCATGCGGATGGCCAGTTTGATCCGCTGCCGTTCCCCGCCGGACAGCGTCGTGAGCGGCTGCCCGAGCCCGAGGTAGCCGAGGCCGACGTCGGAAAGCCGGTCCAGGATCGTCCGCGCCTGACCCGAGGTGAAGAACTCGCGCGCCTCGGCGACCGGCATGGCGAGGACCTCGCTGATGTTCTTGCCCCGCAGCGTGTACGTCAGCACTTCCGCGGTGAACCGCTTGCCCTCGCATTCCTCGCAGACCGTCGCCACCCCGGCCATCATCGCCAGGTCGGTGTAGATGAGCCCGATGCCCTTGCACTTCGGGCAGGCGCCTTCGGAGTTCGCGCTGAACAGGGCCGCCTTGACGCCGTTGGCCTTGGCGAACGCGGTGCGGATCGGGTCGAGCAGGCCGGTGTAGGTCGCCGGGTTGCTCCGCCGCGAGCCGCGGATGGGCGACTGGTCGAGCACCACCACATCGTCCCTTGTGGACAGTGAACCGTGGATGAGCGAGCTCTTGCCCGAACCGGCGACGCCGGTGACCACGGTCAACACGCCCAGCGGGATGTCGACGTCGACATCGCGCAGGTTGTGCCTGGTCGCGTTCCGGATCGGGATCTGCCCGCGTGCCACGCGGACGTCGGTGCGCAGCCGCGCCCGGTGGTCCAGATGCCGCCCGGTCAGCGTGCCGGAGGCGCGCAGCCCGGCGACGTCGCCGGTGAAGCAGATCTGCCCGCCATTCGGCCCGGCGCCGGGACCGAGGTCGACGACGTGGTCGGCGATCTCGATGGTCTCCGGCTTGTGCTCGACGACGAGTACCGTGTTCCCCTTGTCCTTCAAGAGAAGCAGCAGGCCGTTCATGCGCTGGATGTCGTGGGGGTGCAGCCCGACGGTCGGTTCGTCGAAGACGTAGGTGACGTCGGTGAGGCTGGAACCCAGATGCCGCACCATCTTCACGCGCTGCGCCTCCCCGCCGGACAGCGTCCCGGATTCACGGTCGAGGCTCAGGTAACCGAGGCCGATCTCCACGAGCGACTCGAGGGTGCCGCGCAGTGTCTGCATCAGCGGGCCGACCGACGGATCGTCGATCTTGCGGACGAAATCGGCCAGATCGCTGATCTGCATCGACGAGCAGTCGGCGATGTTCAGGCCCTCGATCTTCGACGACAGCGCCGCCTGGTTCAGCCGGGCGCCTTCGCACGCCGGGCACAGCTCGAAGGTGATCGCGCGGTCCACGAAAGCCCGGCCGTGCGCCTGCATGGATTCCTTGTCCTTCGACAGGAACAGCCGCTGGACCTTCACCAGCAGGCCTTCGTAGGTGGTGTTCATCCCGCCGAGCTTCATCTTGGTGGCGGGTTTGTGCATGAAGTCTTCCCACTGCTGCGGCGTGTAGTCCTTCAGCTTCACGGCAGGGTCGACGAAGCCGGCTTCCGCCAGCCCCTTCCAGTACCAGCTGCCGGGCGCGAAGTTCGGGACGGTGATCGCCCCTTCGTCGAGCGAAAGCTCCTTGTCGACGAGCTGGTCGATGTCGATGGTGGAGACCTTCCCCAGCCCCTCGCATTCGGGGCACATCCCCTCGGGAAGGTTGAAGCTGAACGCCCCCGAAGTCCCGATGTGCGGCTGTCCCAGCCTGCTGAAGACGATCCGCAGCATCGTGTGCGCGTCCGTCGCGGTGCCGACCGTGGACCGCGAGTTGGCGCCCATCCGCTCCTGGTCGACGACGATCGCGGCGCTCAGATTCCGCAGCGCGTCCACGTCCGGCCGTCCGACCGGGGCCATGAAGGACTGGATGAACGCGGTGTAGGTCTCGTTGATCAGCCGCTGTGACTCCGCGGCGATGGTGCCGAACACCAAGGACGACTTCCCCGAGCCCGAGACACCGGTGAAGACGGTGAGGCGGCGTTTGGGGATGTCGACCGAGATGTCGGCGAGGTTGTTCTCTCTGGCTCCGCGCACCTGGATCATGTCGTGGCTGTCGGCGGCCGAAGGCATGGCTCTCCCCTGGTTGGAACTCTTTAGCCTGTAAAGTGAGGGTAGCAGAGGTTGGTTTATGCTGTAAGGAGTTGGCAAGTGGTCGTCTACGCGGCTCAAGGAGACCCCTGGCGGTCGATGGCACTGCTGTGGCGGACCGAGTCGCCGGACTCCGAGCGGCCCGGCCCCAAACCGGGGCTTTCGGTGGAGCTGATCGTCGAAACCGCCATCGCCATCGCGGACGCCGAAGGCATGGCGGGCCTTTCGATGCGTGCCGTCGGGGACCGGCTCGGCCGCACTGCCATGGCGCTGTACACCTACGTCCCCAGCAAGAGCGAGCTGCTCGATCTCATGTACGACAAGGCGCTCGCCGAGCTGCCGGGTTCCTACGACGGGGAAGACTGGCGGGCCGACGCCGCTCGCTGGGCAGAGGACCTTTGGGACTTCTACCTGCGGCATCCCTGGGTTCTCCAGATCTCGCAGGCGCGGCCGGTGCTGGGGCCGAACGAGTACGTCGTACTGGAGGCGCTGGTGAAGATCCTGCGCCGGACCGGATTACGCCCGGCGGCACTGCGACGGCTGGTCAGCGCGCTGTACTCGTGCGTGCGCGAGCCCGCCAGGACGGCATCGGAGTCGCGCCTGGCCGAAAAGGCGACAGGACAGTCCGACGACGAGTGGTGGTACGCCCGGTCCGCGCAGCTGCGGGAGGTTTCGCCGGACTTCGCCGAGCGGTTCCCGACGCTGACCTGGATGGAGAGCGAGCAGGCGTTCCGGATGGAGGACGAGACGGTGTCCTATCTGGAGCAGGAGGCGAGGGAGGCCTTCGAGTTTTCGCTGGCCGTTCTCCTGGACGGAATCGAAGTCGCGATGAAAGCGGAGTAGCCTTCTCCGCATGCCCAGTGATTTCGCCTTGAAGACCATGAACGCCGTCCATCGCGTCATCCAGAAGGTCAGCGGCGGCCGCGCCGGCTGGCAGGTCGCCGGGATGACCGTGCTCGAACTGACCACCATCGGCCGCAAATCCGGTCAGCCGCGCACCGTGCTCCTGACCTCGCCGCTGCGGGAGGGCGACGCGTACGTCATCGTGGCGTCCCGCGGTGGCGACGACCAGCACCCGGCGTGGTTCCTCAACCTCCGCGACAACCCGGACGTCCAGGTCACCCTGAAGGGCGAAAGCCCGCAGCCGATGGTCGCGAGCGTCGCCGACGCCGGGCAGCGCGCCCGTCTGTGGCCCAAGATCACCGCGGACTACAAGAACTACGCGCAGTACCAGACCAAGACCGAACGGGAGATCCCCGTGGTGCTGTTGACGCCCAAGGCGTAGGTGCGCGTTCGGTACAGCGGGTCGTGAATGGCGATTCGGGTTCTAACCCTCATTGCCACTCACGCCCCACTGGACCGGCGGCGCTTCTTGCGTGAAGTACATGAAGGACCCCTTCCTGTACCTAGTGTCCTGCACCGGAAGTTCGCGCCGTAAATCCGTATCGATAGCCTGCCGTTTCACGCCTGGCCCGGGGGGCATGAGGTGCGTCGGGGGGGGGCCCCAGACAGGGCCCGGGGGGGGGGGCGCAGGGGTTGGGGCGCCGGGCCCCCCCCC
>NZ_JBIUAQ010000033.1:0-98051 GCF_044547565.1 Amycolatopsis sp. NPDC052450
CCCCGCCACCCCCCCCGCCCGGGGGGGGGGGGGGGCCCCCCGGGGCTTGCCGGTCAGCGCCCCTGTGGGGCCGTGGGGGCCCCACACGGCGCCCTCCCCGCACCACTGGTCCACACCACCGGGACCGGTACCGTGCGGCACGTGACCGAGCACCGCAAGCTGCCGAAGGGGCCGCACAATCTCAGCCGTGACGAGGTCGCCGGAACCCAGCGGGCGCGGCTGATCGACGCGGTGCTCGAGAACACCGGTGAACGCGGCTACGTCGCCACGACCGTCGGCCACATCACCGCCACCGCGCGCGTGTCACGGACCTCGTTCTACGAACAGTTCGCCGGCAAGCAGGACGCGTTCCTCGCCGCCTATCGCGAGCTCACCGGCGAGTTCATCACCCAAGGTGTCGCCGCGGGCGCACAGGCCGCGACTCCGCTGGAAGCCGTCACCGCCTGCTGCGACTTCCTCGTCGACTACGTGCACCGGCGGCCCACCGCCGTCCGCGCCGTCCTGCTGGAGATCTACGCGCTCGGCGACGCGGGACTCGAAGTACGGGAGAACACCTTGCGCGCCGGGGAAGCCGTCTTCGACCGGACGGCGAAATGGCTGCGCGCCACCGATCCCACGCTGCCGGCGCCGCCGCCGTTCACCGCGCGGACGGTGGTCGCCGCCACCATCGAACTGATCACGCAGGCCATCTGGATCGGCACCGAAGAGGCTTACGGCCAGGCACGCGAAGCCGTCCGTTACACCTGGCTGCTCGGGCTGTTCGGGCACCGGAGCGTCGACGCCTAGGGCGTGTCCGGCGACCCATCGGGACGGGCGAAGCGACGGTGGCCGGGAACGGCCGTCACGTACGATCGCGATGAAGGCGAAGCGCCAGGCCGAGATCCCGGCATCGGCGTGAGGGAGGGGCCACGATGTTCGGTTCGAAGAAGAAGATCGACGATCTGATGGCGCAGCTCAGGCCCGACCTGAGCCGGGAATCGCTCGGCGTCGGGCCCGCCTTTCCTGGCGTCGCCCCGAACCCGCTCCTGAGCCGTGACGCGTGGAAGCGCAATGCGGAACTGCGGACGGGGGCGCTCGCGCTCGGCGTTCTCGTCGACTGGCGGGAGGTCAGCGGCGACGGCAGTCCACGCGTGGTCCTGATGCTCGACGTGGAGACCGCCGGCGGCATCTCGTTCCGCGGTATCGCGGACGAAGACCTCACGATCACCGAACTCACCCGGCTCGCCCCGGGACAGACGTTGCCCGTGCGCTTCCGGCCGGCCGTCATGGACCACTACGTCGCCCTTGCCAGGGACGCGGACCCCGCCCACGTGCGGCGGCTCTCCGAGGAGATCGCGAGCCGCAAGCGGACCTGACCCGAAGCCCGTGGCCGGATCCCCGGGTCGTGTCCGGCCACGGCTTAGCGGGCGAGGCGCCGCCGTTCGAACTCGACGATCAGCTTCGGGTACCGGCGCGGGAGCAGCCGGACGAGCCGGTCGACCAGTTTCGCGTCGTTTCCGACGAGTACGCGTGGTTTCCCGGCCTCGACCCCGTCGACGATGATGCGGGCGGCCTGGTCGGCCGGCATCTTCAGCAGCTTTTCGTTGTACAGACGGACGCGTTCGCGCTGTTCGGCGGTGGGTTCGATGCCGCGGGCCTGCGCTTCCTTCAACGCCGCCGAGGCGATGCCGGTCTTGACCCCGCCCGGGTGGACGACGGTCACCCGCACCGGATGCCTGCCCGCGATCATCTCGGTGCGCAGTGCCTCGGTGAAACCGCGGACGCCGAACTTGCTGGCGCAGTAGGCACTCAGCGTCGGCTGGGCCATGAAACCGTTGAGGCTGGAGACGTTGACGACCTGGCCGTCACCGGAGTCGATCAGATGCGGCAGGAATGCCTTGGTGCCGTTGATGACGCCGAAGAGGTTGACCGCGAGCGTGCGGTCGTACAGCTCCCACTCGGCGTCGAGAACGGTCTGCCCGCCGCCGGCGATCCCCGCGTTGTTGTAGATCTGGTGCACCACACCGAACTGCCCGGCGACGGTGGCCGCGTACTCCTGGACGGCCGCCCGGTCACTGACGTCCAGCGCGGCGCCCTGCACCTCCGTGCCAAGGGCCTTGACCTCGGCGACGGTCTCGGCCAGCCCGGTCTCGTCCACATCGGACAGTGCGAGCCTGGCACCGCGCCGCGCGAGTTCGAGGGCCAGCTGGCGGCCGATGCCGGAACCGGCACCGGTGACGACGGCGACCTTGCCGCGAACGCTGCTCATCGGGTTTCTCCTGCCGGGTCGAGGGCCAGTTCGGCGGTGAGCTCGACGAGCCGCTCGACGAGGTCCGGGGCGATGTGGTGGCCCATTCGGGGGATTTCGACGTAGCGGGCACCGTCGATGGCCTTGGCCGTCGCCCGTCCGCCGCTGTGGTGGACCATGCGGTCGGTGTCCCCGTGGACCACGACCGTCGGGCAGGTGATGCGGGCGAGTTCGGCGGTGCGGTCGCCACTGGCCTGGATCGCGCCGATCTGGCGGGCGATGCCGCTGCGGGCGCGCCGTCCCCCGGCCCGTTCCCACAAGCCCTCGGCCCAAGCCGTTTCGACGTCCTTGTCCAGCGGGAACGCCGCCGAACCGAGATGGCCCATCATCGCCAGATGCCCGGTCACCGACTCCTCGACCGTCCGCGCGGGCCGCCTCGCCATCCGCAGCAACGTCGACCGCGCCGGCTGCCCGACGCGGCGGTGCCCGGTGGTGGAGAAGATCGACGTCAGCGACCGGACCCGGCCGGGATTCCGGGCGGCGACGGTCTGGGCGATCATGCCGCCCATCGACATGCCGGCCAGATGCGCCTGCTCGACGCCAAGGTGGTCCAGCAGGCCGACGGTGTCCGCCGCCATGTCCCCCAGGTCGTACGCGCCGGGCAACGGCCGGGCCAGCAGTTGCCGGAGCTTGCCGGGATTCGGCGCCTTGATGCGATCCGAGCAGCCCGCGTCGCGGTTGTCGAACCGGATGACGCGGAACCCGCGGCGAGTGAAACCATCGATCATTTCCCGCGGCCACGACGTGAGATCGAGACCGAGACCGGCGATCAGCACCAGCGGCACACCGTCGGCTGGGCCGTCTTCGCGGTAACAGATCTTCGGGCCACCCGGCAGGTCGGCGAAGCTGTCGGTCACGAGCTCACCGCTTCCCGGACATGGGCGTGGGAGAAGTGCAGCTCGGGATCGGTGATGTCGTCCGCGCGCAGCAGCTTGATGTCCGAGTGGTAGCTCATCGAGGTCAGCCACGGCATGCGGTCGCCTTGGCGCGGGAGCTGGTCGAGCGCACGCTGGACGTATCCGGCGGCGAAGTCCAGGAAAGGCTTCTTCGGCATGTCCGGGTCGGCGACGACAGGACGGCAGACGTCATAGCCGTGGGCGTCCATATGCGCCAGCAGACGGCAGAAGTGCTCGCACAACAGGCCGATCTTGAGCGTCCACGACGAGTTCGTGTAGCCGATCGCGAACGCGGCGTTCGGCACGTCCGAAAGCATCATTCCCTTGTACGCGACGGTTTCCGGCAGGATCACCGGTTCGCCGTCGACGCTGAGCTTCGCCCCGCCGAACACCTGGAGGTTCAGGCCGGTGGCGGTGACGATGATGTCCGCTTCCAGCTCACGCCCGGATTCGAGCAGGATCCCCTTTTCGGTGAAGGTCGCGATCTTGTCGGTGACGACGTCGGCCTGCCCCTTGCGGATGGCGGCGAACAGGTCGCCGCCGGGGACGGCGCACAGCCGCTGGTCCCACGGGTCGTACGGCGGGTTGAAGTGCTCGTCGACCGGATAGTCCTTGGGAAGCTGCTTCTTGTTGACGTACCGGATGAGCCCGCGGGCGGTCTTCGGGAACTTCTGGCAGAACTGCCAGACCGCGAGTCCCTTGCGGATGTTCTTGCGGCGGGTGAGCGCGTACGCCCGCTCGTCGCCGAGGATCTTGCGCAGGCCGTTGGCGATCTTGTCCTCGCGCGGCACCGGCATGACGTAGGTCGGGGTGCGCTGCAGCATCGTCACGTGCGCCGCGGTCCCCGCCATCGCCGGGATCAGGGTGACCGCGGTGGCGCCGCTGCCGATCACGACGACGCGTTTGCCCGCGTAGTCGAGGTCCTCCGGCCAGTGCTGGGGGTGCACGATCGTGCCGGCGAACCGGTCCCGGCCTTCGAAACGAGGGGTGAAGCCCTCGTCGTAGCGGTAGTAGCCGCCCGCGTTGAACATCCAGCCCGCGCTGAGCCGGGTGCGCTCGCCGGTGTCGGTGCGCTCGATCTCGAGCAGCCAGCGGGCCTCGTCGCTCGACCAGGCCGCCGAGAGCAGCTTGTGGTGGTAGCGGATGCTGGGTTCGAGGCCGTTCTCGGAGACCGTCTCACGCAGGTACGACAGGATCCGGGGCGCGTCGGCGATGGACTGCTTGTCCCGCCACGGCTTGAACTCGTAGCCGAAGGTGTGCAGGTCGGAGTCCGACCGGATGCCGGGGTAGCGGAACAGGTCCCAGGTGCCGCCGGACGTGCCGCGGGCCTCCAGGATGGCGAACGTCTTGCCCGGGTTCTCGGTCTTCAGGTAGCGCGCGGCCCCGATCCCGGAAATCCCGGCACCGATGATGACCACGTCGAGGTGCTCGACGGGTGTGCTCGTCGTCATGCGGTACTCCAGCCTCGTCTCGGTTGTCTCCACGATGCGGGTCCACCGTGGAATTGCGCTAGCACTATCTGCACCAGCATGATGTATGGATGGTGCAAAGTGCCGCATCGCCGTGGCCGACCCTGTCCCCCGAGGCACGCGATCTCTTCCGGCGTGGCGCGGAGATCGTGCTGCATCCGCGCGCCGAGTGGATCGAGGAACTGCACGAGGCATCGCTCGGCGGGAGCAGTATGCGCGCGGTCGCCGAGGACCCCGTCCTCACCGAGGGCACCAAACGCGCGAATCTGGCGAATCTGCTGCACTGGGCGGCCGCGAACGTGCAGCGCCCCGGGATGCGGGTGTCCGCCAACCTCAACCAGGAAGTGCTCGACGGCGCCCGCGACATGGTGCGCCGCGGCTTCGACTCCGGCGGCCTCGACGCCTACCGGCGCGCGCAGGGGGTGGCCTGGCGCCGGTGGATCGAGATCTGCTTCGACCTCACATCCGACCCGGTGCTGCTCCGCGAACTGCTGGACGTCTCTTCGCTGTCGATCACCACGTTCATCGAGGACACCGTCGCCGCGGTGTCCGACCGGATGGCCGCCGAACGCTCGGAACTGACCCGCGGCGCCCACGCCGAACGGCGGGCCACGGTCACCCTGCTGCTGGAAGGCGCGCCCATCAGCCGCTCGCGGGCCGAAGCCCAGCTCGGTTATCCGCTCGCCGGCCCGCATACGGCCGCGATCGTCTGGAACGGCTCGGCAACGCCGTCGTCCCAGCAGCTCGAAAGCGCCGCGGAAACGCTCATGCGGGCCAGCGGCGCTTCACACCGGCTGACCGTCGTCGCCAGCGCCGCCGCCCTGTGGGTATGGCTGCCCGGCCGGACCCCGCCGCGCGCAGACCGGCTCGCCGAAGACCTCGCGCCGCATCCCGACGTCCGGGTGGCGCTGGGGCGGCCCGGCAGCGGGATCGACGGCTTCCGCCGCAGCCATCTGGACGCCGCCGCCACCCAGCGGATGCTCGCCAGGCTCACCTCACCGCAGCAGATCGCGCGGTACCAGGACATCCAGCTGCTCGCCCTGCTCACCGGCGACCCGGCGCAGGCAAGCGAATTCATCGCCGACACCCTCGGCGAACTCCGGCACGCCGACGCCGAAACCCGGGAAACCGTCCGGACCTACGTGCACGAACTGGGCAACACGACCCGGACCGCGGAACGGCTCTACACCCATCGCAACACCGTCGTCCGACGACTGGCGCGGGCCGACGAACTGCTCCCCCGTCCGTTGGCGGAGAACGCGGTGAACGTGGCGGTGGCGCTGGAAACGTTGCGATGGCTGGGAAGCGGCACTTGAGCCAAGTTCATACTTTCCGGTGAACGTGATCGATCTTTGTATCCACACGTCAACCAACCACGACCTCAAGTGCGTGGTTAACCGACTACTCGTAACTCTCGCCTTCGCCGCGTTCGCATTTCTCTCCGCCTGTGCAAGTCCTGGCCAAGCCCAGGACCCACCACGGTCAGAGACACAACCGCGTCCATCGAAGCTCCCCAACACGCAGGAAAACCCGCCTGCGCCGTCCCAAGCTCCAACTGGGACACCGGCAGCCCCTGCGGCTCCTGATCCCGTTGAACGACAAGGTGAATCACACGCATTTCCCAGCAGTAAGCCCCCCGGCACGCCGGCCAGGAGGGATCGGTTCGTTCCTGTCCCGGTCGAGAGTGACGAGCCAGTGCCGACGACCTCTCCCCCGCCCACATCAAGTCGCACGGGCACACCGAATGGCAGGGGATGCGGATACTCCATCAAAGAGAGCTGGTGGTGCGCCTAATGACAACGACGCACTCCCCCGCCCCCGGCAACCTGGACAATGGTTCACCGAAACCGGAACCACATGAGAATCATCACGCACCCACCAGTAGAGCATGGATAATCGTCGCGGCCATCGTCTCCCAGACGACGATCCTGGTCGCACTCCTCTACCGGATCGGATGGATTCGCGCCAACGCGACAGCAGAATATTTCGGCATCGATATAACACTGGCGGGATTTACCCCCAGTGACTATCTACTACGAAGCCTGAACTCGATTATTCACCCTTTGCTGGTTCTATCCCTCTGCACAGTGGCTTTTTTCGCACTCATCGACCGCCTCGCCCGTGCCCTGAGCAGCGTTTCGCACGATCAACGCCAGCGGCTGACCAAGCGCATACTCCGGACTGCTCGACCAGTTGGCGGCACCCTACTCCTCATCGGCGTCGCCGGGATACTGACAAACAGCGCTCCCCACTGGCCGACAGCCACACTGCCACCGCTGTCACTTTTCTTCGGTGCGGCCATCTTGGGATACACCACACACCTGGCTCGAACTTCGATCCACCAGAAGTCCATACAACACGTTCGCACACTCGCATTGATCGCTCTCTGCGGCCTCGGCCTCATGCTCACCGTGGAGAAATATGCGGAAAATGTCGGACGAAATGTCGCCATCTACGATGCGCAGGACCTGTTGAGTCGACCGGAAATCCGATTGCATAGCAAAACTGATATCGACATCGTTGGCACGGGCGTAAGCCTCAGCCATAATCCTGCACCAGAACAAAAATTCCACTATCGTTACGATGGGCTGCGTCTTCTCGTCCACAGCAACAACCACCTGTTTCTCGTTTCCAAACAATGGGAACGCGGGAAGTCAAGGGTGTTCATCGTGAAGAACGATGACACCGTACGAATCGATCCAACCGCGTCGTCCGGCGGCACCTGACAACGACGGGGTGCAAGAACTCCTCACCTCGGAACAACCTACTGAGAGGCAAGGCAAAGGTGGCGTGGCGTGGGGCCCGTGTTGCTTCTGCGTCCGCGTCCTCCTGGTAGTGAGGGCCTCCTTGCCTACTCTGACGGTAGAGAAGGAGACTTTCGCTACGGTCAGATGTGATCCTGGTGACGGTGGGGCGGCTGTGACTTCCGCGGCCGGTCGTGAAGGCGTGACTCGCGTGCTTGGGGACGTGACTCAAGTGCCTGGATGCCGCACTCGGGCGTGTGCGGAGTCTGAACACGAGAGTTCCGCCCCCAAGCACGCGAGTTCCGTCTCTGAGCACGCGAGTGCGGTGTCGCGTCACCCAGCCAGCCGTCTCGCCTGAGACACGACACGTTTGACGGGCCGCATGATAAAGCCAGTCATCGTCGACTCCTGGCAACGCCAGGTACAACTCGAACCGGTTGTCGAGCAAGCCGCGGGCCGCGTCGTAGAACAGCAACGCGTCCGCGGCTTCCGACGCGGCCTGATGAACACCGCCGAGCACCTCGTCAGGGGAAGCCGGGTTTGAACGGAAGGTCCAGGTTACGGAGCATGGCACGCTGTTCGGCGGTCGGCTCGCCGTCGACCGTGATGGTGAACGGGGGAATTTCTCTGCGGCAGCGCAGGAAGTTACCCCAAGCGATCCCCAGGTTCGCCAGCCCGGTCAGGGAGCCGGTCGACACGCGGATGACCTCGAAAGCACCCGCGTCGCCGGCCACCGCGGTGCTGATCGTCGCGGATCGCGCGACGTCGGCATCGTCACGGAGCCAGTTGTAGAACTCTTTTAGCGCTTGTTCGTCGCCGGCGGCGTTGATCGTCAGCTCCACGGGACCTCCCTCGAAACGCGATATCCCTACCAGTCGCGGCTTTGGCCCGGGGCGTAACAGGAATCCTGTCCTGAGATCTGACCGGTGGTTCCCGTTGACCGGCCGGTGACGAAGCCCGGATCCGGTGCACGGCCGATCCCGAGGGCGGACAACGATGCCATCGCTGTTCCCTTTCGTCCTTTGCCTGATTCTGACGGCGATTCCCGTACCGGCGGGAAAACCGGTGACCGCCGCGCCGGTGGTCTGTGTACTGCCGTACGACACAGTGGACCTTTGACAGGCGCGGCACCCGGTTCCCGACCGGCTGCACGTGTCCGATGCGGACGATATGGCCCTGTGCTGGCCAGGAACGGTGTTCTCACCGAATCCTGCGACGTCGGCCAGAATTCCGGTGACGGTAACCAACCAGGTCATGGACAGCTTCACGCGGTTCCTCGCCAGCCTGGCCGCACTCAGCGGCAGGCCGACTCGCTGGGCCGGCGGGACACCGGACCAGACCGACTGGCGGACCCAGGCGAGCGGTCTCGGCGCGCTGGCGTGAGTGTCTCCCTCCTTGCGTCGGCCTCTAGATTGAACGCATGGTTTCCCCCGCCGAGAAGGCCACCCGGCTGCAGGACTTGCACGCCGCCCCCGAACTGCTGCTCGTCGTCAACGTCTGGGACGCGATCACCGCGAAGGTCGTCGCCGGAACACCCGGCACGCAGGCGCTCGCCACCCCCAGCCACGGCATCGCCGCCGCCCGCGGCTACCCCGACGGCGAGGTGATCCCCCGCGACGAGATGATCGCCGAGGTCGCCCTGATCGTCCGCTCGGCGGGCGATCTGCCGGTCACCGCCGACCTGGAAGCGGGTTACGGCGATCCGGGCGGCACGGTCGCCCGCGCGATCGAGGTCGGCGCCGTCGGCTGCAACCTCGAAGACCAGATGAAACCGCTGGACGAGTCCGTCAAGGCCGTCGAGGCCGCGGTCGCCGCCGCCCAGTCCGCCGGTATCGACTTCGTGCTCAACGCCCGCACCGACGCCTTCCTCCGGGCGGGCGACCGTGACCCCGAAGAGGTGCTGGCCGAGGCGATCACCCGGGGCCGCGCGTACCTGGACGCCGGCGCGTCGAACGTCTTCGTGCCCGGCAAACTCGACGAGGCCCAGGTCGCCAAGCTGGTCGAGGCGCTGGGCGAGCGCAAGGTGAACCTGATCGGCGTCCCGGGCTCGATCCCGCTGGCCACCGCGCAGAAACTCGGCGTCTCCCGGGTGTCCTACGGGCCGTTCGCCCAGAACGTCGCGCTCACCGCGCTGGCGAAGCTCACCGAGGACGTCTACGCCGGCGGCGGCCTGCCCGCCGACATGCGCAAGCTGAACTGAGTCCCTGCCGAGTGGCGGTCACGCGTGTCTGGATGGACGACACGCGTGATCGGGCGGCGAACACGCGTGATCGGGCGGACGTCCGCACGCCGCTGTAGGGTTTTCGCATGGTGCGCGGAGTCGGCCGGACCGAAGAATTCCTGCTGGCCGGCGTGGTGCTCGCGGTGCTCGTGGTGACCGGGATCCAGGCCAGGTCCCCCGGCACCTGGCTGCTGGAAGTCGTCTGGGTGCTGATCGGGCTGCCGCTGGTGGTGGCGCTGCGCAAACGCTTTCCCTTGACCCGCTTGCTGTGCTGGCTGCTGGTGCTGCACGCGATCGTGCTGTGTTACGGCGGCCAGTACACCTACGCGGAAACCCCCGCCGGGGAATGGGTGCAGGGGCTGATGGGCACCCAGCGGAACAACTACGACCGGTTCGCCCACGTCGTCCAGGGTTTCGTCCCGGCGATCGCCGTACGCGAAGTGCTGCTGCGCCGGACCCCGCTGCGGCCCGGTGCCTGGGTCGCGTTCCTGACCGTCTGCGTCTGCGTGACGATCGCCGCCGGTTTCGAGTTCGTGGAGTGGTTCAGCGCGCTCGTCGCCGGGTCCGGCGCGGACGATTTCCTCGGCACCCAGGGAGACGTCTGGGACACGCAGTGGGACATGTTCCTCTGCTTGTGCGGCGCGGTGCTCTCCCTGCTGATCTGGCGCAGGCTGCACGATCGGCAACTCGCGGGTGATCGCGCGGGTTAGAGTGACTCGCGTGAGGAGGGGGAAACGCATGACACCGCGCGTCGGTGAAGACTTCGGGGGTTTCCGGATCGACGGGGTCCTCGGCCGCGGCGGGATGGGCGTGGTCTATCGCGCGTGGCAGCACCGTATGCGGCGGCCGGTGGCGCTGAAGGTCCTGCCGCCCCACTACGCCGAAGACCCGGTGTACCGCGAGCGTTTCGGCCGCGAGGCGGCGGCGCTGGCCAGGCTCGATTCGCCGCATGTCGTCGCGGTGTACGACCACGGCGAAGTGGACGGCTGCCTGTACCTGGCGATGCAGCTGGTCGACGGGCCCGATCTGGCCAAGGTCCTCGAAGCCGGGCCGATGGACCCGGACCGGGCGCTGGCGGTGGTGGACCAGGTGGTCTCCGCGCTCGGCGACGCGCACGCCATCGGCGTCGTGCACCGGGACGTCAAGGCCGCCAACGTCCTGCTGCGGCCCCGTGCCGCGCACCACGACGAGGATTTCGCCTACCTGTGCGACTTCGGCATCGCGCGGTCGGCGGAGATCGACCGCGGCGCGGAGACCAGCGGCGTGATCGGCACCGTCGGCTACATGGCGCCCGAACGTCTTCGCGGCGAACCCGCCACCGCCGCTTCGGACGTCTACGCGGTGGGCTGTCTGCTGTGGGTGACCCTGACCGGTGAGCTGCCTTACAACGGCAGCCAGCCCGAGGTGATCGTGGCGCACGACAGGGCACCGATCCCCCAGCTCGTGGTCGGCGACCCGCGCACCTCGGCGGTCAACGGTCTGCTGAAGTCGTTGCTGGCCAAGGATTCCCGTGACCGTCCGACGGTGCGTGAAGTACGTGACCGCATCCGTGCCATCCGCGCCGACGCCCCGCCCGCCGGTGTCGTCGTCGAGCGGCCTCGCCGCCGCCGGACCGGTTTGGTGGCGGGCCTGGTGGGCGGTGCCGCACTGGTGATCGCGATCGTGCTCGCGGTGGTCTTCCTGATGCCGCCGGGGGTGCCCGCCGCCGACCGGATCGGCCGCAGCACGCCGGCCGGGCTCACCTGCTCGCCGGTGACGGCGGCCGACGAGGGCGTCCGCGCGCAGGTCGTCTGCCAGACCGGCGGCGAGACCGGCGAGCTCCGGATCGCCGCCCTCGACGACGCCGGCGCGGCCACCGCCTACCTGCGCACCGGCGCCGGAACGGACCCCGCCGGCCTCACCGCCGGCAAATGCCCCGGTGACCTGCCCGCCAAGCAGTCCTGGTCGCGCGACGGGCACAAGGGGACGCTGGTGTGCACGGTGCTCGGCACGACCACGCGCTACGCCTGGACCGACGACGAGCACGCGACCGTGTCGGTGCTCGACGGCCGGGTCGGCACGCCTTATCCCGCCGACCTGCGCGCCGTCGAGGACTTCTTCGCGGCGATCCGGTTCGGCTGAATCACCGCGAGCCGCGCTGCCAGCGTTCCATCAGCGCCTCCGGCGACGAACCCGGTGCGCCGAAGAACCAGCCGTAGATCAGTTTCGCGTCGTCGTCGAAGTAGATGGCCGGGCTGCGGTCGTCCGCCGTGACGAACCGGATGAACTGGCCGACGACCGGGCCGCCGAGGCGGTTCCAGGTTCGCACCTCGACACTTCCCGGCACCACACCGCCGTTCGCCGAGTTCTCCGTGCGCAGCTTGATCAGCGCGTCGTGGTCGGACGCCGAACTGAACACCAGCATCGCCCCGTCGGCCAGCGGGCATTTGACCGTCTCGGCCGTGCCGGTCGTGGCGGGGACCGCTTGGCACTTCGCGGACTGCTCGTTGAGCACGTGTGCCTGCGCGAAATCCCACAGCGCGCCGGAAGAGAACGCGGCCCCCGGCACCGCGGGGCGTTTGAGCACCCCGAATTGACGCGCGTCGTAGAACTCCACCAGTGCGGGGAGCCCGGTCTTCTGTGCCGTCAGCGTCGCGCTGACCGGACGGGGACTGTCGACGTCCCAGTAGACCGTCGATTCCCCGGACGGGAGTTCTCGCATCGCGAACGCCGCGCCCTCACCGAGGTTGCCCGCCGAACGCACCGCTCCGGCGGCGCTCGCGAGCGCCCTGGACTCGGTGAGCCTGCCCGGCACGTCGTAGGTGACCAGGGTGAGGGCGTACAGCCCGGCGTCGCAGCCGACCCGTTCCGTCTCGCCGGGTTTCGCGGGCTGCTGAGCGCAGCGGACCGCGCCGTCGAGCAAACGGGCGCCGAGTGCCCGGTAGCGGCCTGCGACCTGGTCGAGCGCGTAGCGGTCCGGTGGTGGCGCGGCGGGTTTTTCCTTGCCCTGCACGAAGACCACCACGCCGGTCGCGATCGCGGCCACCAGCAGCACCGCCCCGCCGAGTAGCCACCTCTTGCGTGCGCGGGAAGGAAGCAGCCGTGTCGTGCGGCCCGGACGGCCGTCCCAGCTGAGCCGGTTCTCGGCGCGAGTGGGGTTCAGCGGGGGCCCGGTCGGTTCGGGATCGCGCGGCTGGGCCGCTTCCAGCGTTCCCGCATCGCGCAGCGCGGCCACGAGCGAGTCGATTTCGGCCGCGCTGAACGCGTTTCCGGACTGCTCCAGCGCGGACCGGAGCGCCACCGGATCGGTCAGCGCGTGGCGGCCGAAGCGGCGGACGACTTCGGCGAGCCGGGGATCCTGGTCGTCCATCACGCGTCCGGATCCGCCCAGAACTTGCGGAGCACCTGCTGATCGTCGGTGCTCGCCTGCATGTACACGGCGACGCCGGTGGAGTCCTCGTCGAAGTAGAGCCGGGCGTAGCCGTTTTCCGGCTCCAGGAAACGGATCCGGGTGCCGTCGCCGGTACGCGGCGTGCCCACCGGGATGCCCGCGCGGATACCCGGCCGTCCCGGTACGTGCTCCCAGCGCAGCGTCCGGATCGACCCCGGCCGCGCGCCGTCGTTGTCGGTCTGCAGCACCGTGCGCAACGCGGTGAGCTGCTTGGGGAAGAACAGCACGCGGAAGCTGGCGATGATGCCGGAACCCAGCTCGCAGTTGACGGTTTCCCGCACGCTCACGATGGATTTCGCCGCCTCGCAGCGGACGTCGGGGTGATCGAGGTACGGCTTCGCCGCGGCGAGCAGATCCGGATCCTTGAAGACCGCGGCCGCTTCCTCGGGGACCGGCGCCGGGGAGGATCCGCCCTGGGGCGCCGAACCCAACGGCGCCGAAGTGGGCACGGAGGACGACGGGGCGACCGGCGGCGCGGCCTCCGGCTCGTCGTCGCGGCCTAGGGCGAGAACCACGCCGGTCGCGGCGACGGCCGCCACCAGGACCACCGCCCCGGCGATCACGGCGATCCGGTTACCGCGCTTCGGCTCTTCGCCGGTCAGCACCGTGGTCAACGCGGTGGTCGGTTCGTCCGCCGCGGTGTCCCTCGGGAGAAAGCCGAGTGCCGCGCCGAGGTGCCCGCACGCCCATTCCGCACCCGCGTCACCACCGCAAGCTTCTGTCGCCGACCGATGGGCTTCGGCGGGCGTGCCCCCGTCTTCGAGTACGGCGCGCATCCGCTGGGCCGCCCCCGCCCCCGCCGCCGCGGCGAGCGCGTTGATCTCGGCTTCGGGAGGCGGGTCGGGAAGGCTGCGCAGCGCGCCGGTGAGGACGATCGGGTCGGACAGCGCATCGCGTCCGTGCCGGTCCACCACGTCTTCGAGTGCGGTCAATGTGGTCATGGCGGTCACTTAAGCCCATCTCGCTTCAAGGTCGCTTCAAGCTGCCGGAGGAACCTGAGATGATCGGCCCCGTGACGGTGGAGGTGCGGTTGCTGGGGCCGGTGGAGCTGGTGGTCGACGGCGTACCCGCCACACCTGGTGGTCCGCGGCCGCGGGCGGTGCTCGCCGTGCTTGCCGCTTCCGGAGAGGCGCCGGTGAACGCGGCCAGGCTGGCGGAGGCGATCTACTCCGACACCGGCAAGCCCGCGTCCCGCGCCACCGTACAGGTCCACGTGCACAATCTGCGGCAGAACCTGGGGGCGCACGGGGGATCCCTGCTCCACGGGCCGGCGGGTTACCGGCTTCTCGGCGTCCGCGCCGACATCCGTGAGGCGGAGGACGCGATCGGCCGGGCGAGGGCCGCCGAACGGGCACGCGACACCGGCGGCGCCGCGGCGGGATACCGGCGGGCACTCGAAGTGTGGCGGGGCCCGTTCTGCGCCGACCTGCCGGATCACACCGCCTTCGACCCCGCCCGCGCCCTCTACGCGGAGATGCGCTGGGAGGCGTTGGAGGCGCGGATCGCCGCGGATCTGCGCGCGGGTGACGTCGCCGGTCTGGTACGCGAACTCGAGGACCTGGTCTCCGAACATCCGCTGCGGGAGCGGTTCTGGGGTCAGCTGATGGTCGCGCTCTACCAGGAGGGACGTCAGGCCGAGGCCCTGGACCGGTTCCGGCAGGCGCGGCGGATCCTGGCCGAGGAGGCGGGCGTCGATCCGGGGCCGGCGTTGCGGGAACTGGAACGCGCGGTGCTCGCCCACGCCGGGACGGCGACCCTGCTGCGGGTGGCCGCCCCGGGTCCGGCCGGGGCCGGGCGACCGGCGCTGACCTGGGTCGACGGTTCGGGCCGGGCCCGTCTGCGGGAACTGCCCGTGCTGGGGCGGCTGGCCATCGGCCGGGACGCGAGTGCCGACGTCGCCCTCCGCCATGACGGCGCCGTTTCCCGCGACCACGCCGAAATCACCGTCGGCGAGAGTGGCGCCGTCCTGGTGGATCTCGGTTCGCGCAACGGGACGTTCCACAACGGCGAGCGTGTCGCGGGGCCGGTCCCGCTCGCTCCCGGCGACGTCGTGCGCTGCGGCGACACGGTACTGGCGGTGACGAGTGGCGGCGCGGCGGTCAGCCCGGTGGACGGGACCACCCGCTAGCAGGTCCCCGGCCGTCGGGGGCCGAAGGAGACTTTCCCCTCACACCATGCGGGGAAAGCGCCCTTCATCGCATGAGACGCGGGGAAAGTCCCTTTCAGCCCCGACGTCCAGCCGCTCTTCACTTCGCCGAAACTTGATCGTCCAGACGGGTTAACGCACCGGTTCGGGCGTTCTGGATCACGCCGGGCCATCCTTGGACGGGCCGCGTCCGCGTGGATAATTCCGGCATGACGAACGCGGCCTTGAGCGACGGTTCAACCACCTTCAAGGCACTTCTGCACCACTACCGCGTTCGCGCCGGCCTCACCCAGGAAGAACTCGCGGAAGGCTCGGGCGTCAGCGTCCGTGCGATCAGCGACATGGAGCGCGGCGTCGCCAAAAGCCCCCAACGTCGCACGATAGAGGCACTTGCCGCACCGTTGGCCCTGACCGACGACGAGCTGACGCAGCTGCAGAAGGTCGCGAAACGGGGCCGGTCCCGCGCGGCGGTGACGACTCCCGCCGCCGCACCTGCTCAGCTCTACGGTCCCCCTTCGGTCGGTGTGCTGCCGCCCGACCTCGACGACCTGACCGGGCGCGAACCCGATCTCGGCGCGCTGCGCGCTCTCGCCGTCGAACTGGACGGCGACCGCCGGCGCTCCGGGCACGTGGCGGTGCTGAGCGGGCCGCCCGGCACCGGCAAGACGAGCCTCGCGGTGAGAACGGCCAACGAGCTCGCCGGGCATTTCCCCGACGGCCAGCTCTTCCTGAAGCTGCGCGGGATGTCGTCCGAGCCGAGCGAACCGGCGGACGTGCTGCACCTCGCGCTGCGGTCGCTGGGTGTCGACGCGGTCCGGATCCCGGCCGAACTCGACCACCGGATGAGCTTGTGCCGGGCGTTGCTGAAGGACCGTGCCACCCTGATCGTCCTCGACGACGCCGCCGACGAGGCGCAGGTCCGTCCGCTGCTGGTCGGCGGGCGGCGTTGCCTGACGCTGATCACCAGCCGTCAGATGCTGGTCGGCCTCGAAGGGACCAGCAGGTTCCCGCTCTCCGTGCTGGGGCAGTCCGACGCCGTCGCACTCCTGACCAGCATCGTCGGGCAGGCGAGGGTGACGCGCGAGAGCGCGGCGGCGATCGAACTGGTCGAGCTGTGCGGACGCCTGCCGCTCGCGCTCCGCATCGCGGGCAACCGGCTGGCGAGCCGTCCGGTGTGGCCGCTTTCGCGGCTCGTCGACCAGCTCAGGGACGAGGGCAGGCGACTGACGACGCTCACCGCGGGCGATCTCGACGTCCGAAGCGTGTTCGAACTGTCCTACCGCCAGCTCACCCCGACCGCGGCCAAGGTCTTCCGCCGGGTGTCGCTCGTCCCTGCCGCCGACTTCTCGGTGGGGGCGGCGAAGGAACTCGTCGACTCGCCGGACGAGGACGAGGCGGCGATCTTCCTGGAGGAGCTGGCCGACGCCAGTCTGCTGCAGACGTCGTTCCACGACGGCCGGTACCAGTTCCACGACCTCCTCAGGGTGTTCGCGACGGAACGGCTCACCCGGGAGGAGCCCGCCGAAGCCGTGCAGGAGGCCGAGAACCGGCTCAACCGCTGGCTGGTGCGGACGGCGACGGCCGCGGGCCGGTATTTCCAGCCGTCCGACCAGGTGGCCACGCCCGCGGTGACGACCTCGTCGTTCGATGACCACGCCGGCGCGGGCCGCTGGCTCGAGGTGGAGACGAAGAACTGGTCCGCCGCCTTGAGAAGTGCCGCCGCACACGGCGAACACCGGCAGGTCCTCGAACTGGCCGAGTCCATGCACTGGTACTCGGAGATCGGTGGCACCGCGAGCACCTGGCGAGAGGTGTTCGAGCTCGCTCTCGAGTCGGCCCTCGCGATCGGCAGCAAACGCGACGAAGCGGTGCAGCGCAACTTTCTGGCCTGGGTGCTGTCCACTCTCATGGGTCACTCCGACGACGCCGTCCGGATGGCCCGGCAGGCGTGGGAAGCCGCGGTGGACGCGGGCGATCTGCGGGAACAGGGCTGGGCGCGGATCTATCTGGCCAGCGCGCAACTCCATGGCGGCAGCACGCCTGCCACCCGGGGGCCGTTCGACGAAGCGGTGACGTTGTTCGCCGAGGCCGACTATCCACTCGGCCTCCACGTGGCGCGGGCGATGCGGGCCACCTACCGGCACACGAACGGGGACTTCGACGAGGCCGCCACGGAGTTCGACCTCTGTGTCCGCTACTTCAGGCAGATTCAGATGGGCCCGCACACGCCTGTCGACGACACCAACTATTCGTATCTGTTGTTGCGCTCGGCGAAGAATTTGGCCGCGCTCAACGCTTTCGGCACCGCGCTCGGCCAATGCGAAGAAGCGCTCGAGCTTTTCCGGCGCCACGGCGCGCTCATGGGCCAGGCCCGCGCGCTCCAGGCCGGCGGCAGGCTGTTGCACCGGCAGGGAGAGCTCGCGGCCGCCCACGACAGGCTGACCGAGGCACTGGTGCTGTTCGAGCGCTTCGGCCAGCCACAGTCCCAAGTGGACACTCTCTGCGATCTGACGGCCCTTGCCGGGGAACTGGGTGATCCGGCGGCCGCACGCGACACGCGGGAACGCGCACTGTCCCTCTGCGACAGATTGGATCGTGCCGAAGCCGCCAGACTGCGCGTGCGGCTCGCCGGGCATCCCAACGCGTCGTGACCGGTCAGGCCGACGAACGGGTCAGTTCCTCCCAGGTGATGTTCCCGAGCAGGACGTCCTGGATCGTGTAGCGGGGCGCGGGCTCGAATTCGGCGATGGTGGTCCGCTCCGGCCTGCCCGCGGCGGCGGCGATCCGGACGCCGAGTTCACTCGCGTCCATCCCGCGGATCTCTTCGCGGGACACATAGACGGCCACCATGTCCTCGGCCGTGCTGGCGGGACGACCGGTGAGGCCTTGGATTCGTAGCGACACGTCAACTCCTTGGGTTGAGCGGTTCTGCGACTCTTGTTCCAGTACACGTGATCAGGTCTTCCACCACCATGCGTAACCACCGGCAGAAGGACCGGAAGGTGTTCCGGGCCGTCAGCCCTGACTCCACACCGGACGACGCTCGGGACCCGGCGGCTCGAGCACGAAACCGGCCGCGCGACGGACGGTTTCCGGCGTCACCGGGTTCACCACTCCCCCGCACGCCCGGATCCGGCTCAGCAACCCCGGTTCCGGGGCCAGGCCGTGGTGCTCCAGGTAGTAGGCCACGGTGTCGGTCCAGATCCACTCGCCATCGGTCAGGAAGTTCGACGGCACGACCGCCTTCCGGGCCGGGTCGACGACGTCGTCCATCAGCGCCGGCGTGACCAGGACCGGAGTGCCGCCCGACAGATACGCGACCAGCGCCCGGCGTTCCTCTTCGTCGTCGACACGCGGGTGGCCGGGCGCGAAACCCGGGCCGGTCACGGGATCGACGAGGTCGAACACCCTCGCCAGGGTGAACTCCTCCGTAGTGGTCACCGGCTCCTCCTGCCTTGGGCGCGAACGCGACCTCATCAGGACACCGGCCCGGGACGCCGGGCACCAGGCAGGAAGGGCGGCAGAACCGCCCGGCAGTTCACGGGTCGTGATCGGCGGACAACACGCGAAACCGCCGGTCAGGACCTCCTGGCCGGCCCGTCCGGCCGCACCGTGATGACCGCCCGGCGACGACGTTCTTCCGGTGCCGCTCGCGGATCCTCCGGTGCGTCGGTGAGGTCACGCCCACTCGAGCGTGCTGTGACGAGGACCGTCGGCCCGCCTTCGGGCTCCGGTCCGGTATCGGACACGACCCGCACGACCTGGTCGGCACCCTGGAGTCGTGCCAGCTCTTCACCGATCTCCCGCACCAGGAGGTCCCGGACGGCGGCCGCCCGGCTTTCGCCCCGCCGGATCGCTCGGCCGGGGACGCCCGCGGTGCCGTTGCCGTAGCCGGTGACGTCCACCACCGGCATCGGCAACCCGTTGTCGCTCCGCCAGATCGCCGACCTCGCCAGGCGAGTCGCGACGGAGGCGAAGGTCTGGGCGTCGGCACCACGCGGCGTCGCCGATCTCGGGTCGAACGAGACGATCTCCGACCAGTCGGTGGCCCTGCCCTGGCCCGCCGAGACGACGACGCTCAGCATGTTCGGCATGGAGAGGACGTTCGGGTCGTGGTACGACGAGAGTTGCTCGTGGAACGTGTTCCCCGCCTTCCTGCCGAACAGGTGAAAGTGCCAGTTGTCCCGTTCCTTCGGCCAGGTCGCGAGGTTGTACATGGCACCGCGGGCCTCGTCCATCGCGGCCGCGTGGCCGGGATCGTCGAGCGGCGTTTCGGCCAGTACCTTGAACTTCTTGGCCGCGTAAAGCCGCATCTCCGCTCTCGGGGTGCCGGGGTCTTGGCTCGCCTTCGCCTGTTGGAGCGCGGCGTCCAGATCCGCTTCGATCGTGTCGAACGAGCCCCGGTGATCGTGCAGGAGCTTGTCGATCGCCTCGTCGACGGCCGCGGTCCTGACCTTGGTGTGGGGCGAATTCTCCAGCGTTATGTTGGATTCACCGTCCAGGCTCGTCGCGACGACCGCGGAGAAGTGGTATCCCCACGGCGTCCCGCCCATCTCGATCCCCTTGGCGAAGTCGCGGTTCATCCAAGCGGATCCGTCTTCGCCTTCGTACGGCATCGAGTTGGCGCAATAGGCCTCCCCCACCGAAGGCCAGGCGTGCTCGTTGACACCGATTTTCCTGGCGAGCTGGTCCATCCGTGCCCGCCGCGCCGCGTTCGACATCCGATAGCTCATCGCGCCGCCGTATTCGCGGCCCGGCAGCAACGCCCCCTCCGTACCTCCGGTGGGCCTGGTGTCCTTGGCCGTCTGCTCCGTGGCCCACCGCACGTCGACCGCGTCGACCGCGTCCGGATCACCGGCCGCCGCGGCCAGCGCTTCGGCGAGCACTCGGGTACCCGTCACCTCGATACCGTCGGTGGAGCTGAGGTTCCCGGCCGCGGCCTGTCCCCGCGCGTCCCTGAAGACCACCATGTCCGGAAGACCGCCCAGGATCTCCTGTGCCATGTCACGGCAGATTTCGGACGGCTTGTCCCAGAACTCGACGCTCACCCGGTTCAGCCGGTGCTCTGCCCCGTCACGCTCGATGACCAGTTCGACGTCGTGCTCGACGAGCTTGATGTTGCTGTTGGCCTTGAGAAGTGCCAGCCGGGCGTTCTCGATCACCTGTGGAACGGCGAAGAACTCCTTGGGACTCGTGGAGCTCGCCGCGATCGAAACGTCCGCGGCGATCGTCAACGGCAGGTGATCGGCGGTCACGAGTTCCTGGACGGGGGCGGGGAAGGGCGCCGATTTCGGCGTCACCTCCACCGCGTACCCGGACGGGTGCGTGAAGACCGGCTCGCCCGCCGGGTTTTCGACCCGGAACGAATCGGTCACCAGCGGGTCCGGCAAAGGCGCTCGAAGGTAGGCGAGGGACAGGTCGTCGCCCTCGATCCGAACCTGGTACCGCCCCGGCTCGCTCGACGACCCTGTCGTGGTGGAGAGCTCGATTTCCCCGGCGAGTTTCTCCTTCTCGCCTTCGGTCAGGTCCGGTATGGCGGCCACCGCTTCGCCGATCATCTCTTGCAGCGCATCCTCCAGTACTCCGTACCGGGCCTCGTCGAGGTTCCCGTCGGAGGTCGGCGCACCGGACATTTCGATGGTGGGCGAAGGCGCGAGCAGGTACGGCTGCAGCCGATGGAAGTGGACGACGTCGACCGCCTGCCAAGCGAACCGGCGCAGTTCTTCCAGTTGCCCGTCGGTCAGTTCGGCCGAATCCGCCTCGAACTCGACCGTGATCGGCACGAAGGCGTCCTGGTACGCGGTGGCCCTCGGCTCAGGGGCCACCGAAGGCGGACGCTCACCGGATTCGCTGGTCGTGGCCAGATAGTGCGCGATCGGGTCCTGTACCCGCACGATGAAGCCGTAGCCGGCCGGATCCGGTTCGCTTTGCCCGGATCGAAGGTACAGAACGTTTCCCGGCGGCTGGACGACGGCGAGCCGCAGGTTCAGCCGCGTCGCCAGGAGTTGCGGTACGAGGTCACCGAGATCGTTGTTCCAGTGTCCGTCCCGGAGGTCCTCGCGGATCCGGTCGAGACCACCGGGGCCGCCGTAGCCGAGGGCTTCGTACAGTCCGGGGTTCTCCTGCGCGTGGTCCCGGACGAAGCCTGCCGCGACCACCCGCAGCGCCGCGGGGGTGGCAGCCGTTCCTTCCGGCACCACACCGGCTTCCACCATCGCGCCGGTCAGCCGAGCCTCGCCCACGGTGATGATCAGCGCGTTGTAGAAGCAGTCCCCGTCGTGTGCGGTGTCCACGACCCGCAGGCCGCCGGGCAACGCCGCGACGGCGGCCCGCTGTGGCGCGGACATCGCCGATGAGGCTGTCGGTTCCGGCGCGGGCTCGAACAGATCAGGACGCTCCGACGCGAGTTCGGCTCCGAGGCCCGGCAGCCGCTCGCCCAGCGGCGCGAGTGCCGGTGGTTCCGGGGACCGCCGCGCCGGCGCGAGGTCGACGGTGATCACCACGCGACGGCGGGCCTGTTGCGCAGTCTTTCCTCGCGGAAGCGGGCCGTCGCCGAGTTTCCGCCCGTGCGAGACGACGGTGATCTCGATATCGGCGGCAAGGGCCGGATCGGCTTCAAGCACACGGTCGACGGCTTCGCGCAGCGCCCTCTCGACCGCGTCGGCACGGGCCTGCCCGGTCCGCACCGCTTGACCGCCGCCCACCGCACCGCCGTTCCCGTATCCGGCGACGAGGACCGACGGCGGCGTGCCGGTCTCTCGGAGACCTGCCGCCACCGAGCGAGCGATTTCGTCCAAAGTGGACCGTGCGGCTTCCGGAACTTCCGTGGCCCGCTCGTCGAAGTAGACCTCATACGTGTCGGTGTCGAGGAGTTTCAGCGCCCCGTCCAGCGGCTTCACGGGGACCCCGGCTTCATAGCCGTCGGGCCGCTCCTTGACGTGCCACTCCGGACCCTCCCCCGGCACGATGTGCGCGCCGATCGGCAGCGCCGTTTCGGTAGCATCGGTGAAGCGCATCCAGTTCCCGCCCGGTTCCACCACCGGATGGCCCGTCGCGTCCACGCCGACCCCGCCCGCCACGACCAGCTGCCCCGCTCCCTCGGTCGTCGCCAGGCCGGGCACGAAGTACACCGGACCATCCGGAGCGATCGCCTCGGCGTCGATCCCCGAGGCCTTCAACTCCTTCAGCACCCGCGCCGCGAAAGACTCCCCGTGGCCACCCCCGGCTCCGCACGACGCGAACAGCAACGGCTTCACGCCGTCCCACCGGCCTTCGTCCCTGGCACGCACCAGCATCGCCGCCACCTCGGACGGGCTGAGGCGTACGCTCCCGGATCCGAAGCCACCGCGGACCGGGAACCCGTCGGCGTCCCCGTGCGCGAGGAAGGTGAAGAACCGCTCGTCCGCGGGGAATCGGCCGACCACCCCGGCCAGAGTCGGATCGTCCAGCCGGATCCCGCGATTCCCTTCGAGCGGAACGGTGGCGATCCCTGGCGAGGGCACCAGCGCGGCGAACACGGCGTCGGATCCGGGAATGTCCACTGTAGACGGTTGAGGCACCGGCGGCGGAACCGGCTCGGCGGCGGAAAGCGCCTTTCGCTCCGCTTCGACAGCGGCGTCGAACACAGCCGCGAGTTCCCGGTACCTCGCCTCGAACGAGAGCTTCTTGCCAGTACTCTCGGGGGAATAGGCGAGCCGGTGCTCACCGCCCACCGGCACGTGTTCGCCGTCCTCGACGGCCATGCCTGTCAGCTTGTCGTAACCACTCCGCACGTCCTGCTCGTCATCGTGGACGAACTTCGCCTGCTCGCTGTAGGACGAGAAATCGGCCTGGTAGTACTGGTGGAATTCACGGAAGAGGTTCCGTATGTCGGCGGCACCGGGCGCGGTCCCATCGGGACGCTTCGCCCAGTAGGCGACATCGCGCACGAAGTCGTACACACCCTCCTTGGTCATACCGTTGAGGCCACGGAAGTAGTAGCCGAACGGGTCGGAGTCGACGAACCTGCAGGCGATCTCGAAATCGCGACGGTTCGCCCAGAGCCCCTCGTAGCGCCACATCTGCTCGATGGCGCCGCGGTGCTCGGGCTCCTTGTCGTGCTGGGTCTGCTCCTCGCCGTACTGGTTTTTGGAGTTCACCTTCTCCATGTCGTGGAACAGGATCGCCTTGACGATCGCTTCACGCGACACGAACCGGGCGCCGTCCTCGTGATCCCGGGTGATCTTGAGGTACTGGTTGATCACCATCTGGGCGTGCTCGCCGAAGGTGTTCAGCTTCTCCTGACCGGTGCGACCGGGAGTGACGTTCTTTTTGGTCGTCTCGGCGAACTTGCGCGCCAGCCGGTCGTGCGGATCGGCGATTCCCTCGTCCAGCTTCGTGACGAGTTGGTCGACGATCTCCTTTCCGGACCGGTCGCGCGGCTCCCTCAGCTGGGCGCTGATCGTCTCGGCCAACGCGAGACCGATGGCTTGTTGCCCCGCGAACACCTCGGGATCGTGTTTGCGGGTGTAGCCGAGGACGTGTTCTTTGAGCCAACGGCCGTAGTCGTTCGCATACGGCACGCGTTCGCGGTGTCCCACGCCTTCGACACGGCCCGCGGCGAGCTGGAACTGGCGGGTGTTGAAGTCCTCCTTGATCCGGCGTTCGTCGGTGGCGATGAGGGAGCCGATCTCGGCCTGGGTGGCGAATTCGGGCACCTTGTCCATGAACTCGTCGGCTTTGTCGCGGCTGACCCCGGTGAACGTGAAGCCGGTCAGCAGCGTCTCCGCCTGTACGGCGTTGCCGACCGAGTCCACAAAGGTATCCCAGAAGGCGGGATCGACGAGCTTGCCCGCGGCCTTCTTGCCCCGCAGTTCCGTCACCAGTGCTTTGGCGACTTCACCCTGTTTGCCCTTGAAGAACTGTCCGAGTTCTCCGTCCGTCAAGCCGATCAGCTCGGCCGAGGCCACGGGGCGCATGGCCTTGGGCACGGCTTGTTCCATGAGTGAAGCGGCGAAAGCGGCGGGCTCGATCCTCGCGGTCAAACCAGCGAAGTCGTCGCCTTTGAGTCTCTTCTCGAAGTCATTCCTGATCTCAGCGGTGAACAGGTCACCGCGCTTGCCGCTGAGATAGCCGCGAGTCCCCTTTTCCTTCTTGTCCAGGGTCTCCTTGCCCCACACACCCGCCAAGTCCGCGAACCGGCCTGCTACCGCGCCTTCGACGCTCTCAAGCACTTTCTTGACGTAGGGGGATTCTGACGCTCCCGGGCCGAGCTGTGTCACGAGACAGGCTCGCACGGCCTCGGTGACGACAGTCGCCATATCGGTCACGATGCGCGGATGAGCGGCGAGGGCCGACCGGAGGTTGTCGAGGTTGTCGTAATGCGGGGTGTTCTCCGGAACGGCGGCCTTGATCACCGCGGTCAGGACCGGCTGCGGCGGCTTGAGGGTCTCCTCGATCTCCTTGAGGACGGTCTTCTTGAGCTCGACGAGGTTCACCAGCACCCCCTGCGGGGCGTTGCCATGGACGGCCGCGTCGATCGCCGTGTCGATTCGCGTTTTGAGCTGGTTGATGGCCTCCTTTCCAGGACCGTGGGTGTTGAGGAAGGTGTGCATCTCCGGAACGCGGTCTTTCGGTTTCTCCGCCGGTTTCTTCGCCGGTTTCTTGCTCTTGGGCTCGGGAATGACGTCGGTGGCTGGGCTGAAGAAGGCTTCGGGTGACTTCTTCCAGGTGTGGTAATGATTGCTGAGCGTCCTCGCCAGGCTCCGCAAGGCGACCGGATCGTTGCGGAAGTACTTGCGACCCGACTTCCAGGTGAACCACGGGTCGTTTTCCTGACCCAGCTCATCGGACTTGAAATCCGGGCGAAGACCCAGCCGGGCGTAGAGATCGGAGATGTCTTCCTGACGGCCGGCGACTTCCGGCATCGTGTGCTCGTCGGCGCCATGGGTATAGGTGACGAGCGAGCCTGAGAGGGCTTGCTTCTGCAAGCGAGCGAAGTCCTCACCGCGCAGCCCGAACTGGTTGGTGTCGCCGTTCTGGTCGACGTTCATCGAAAGAGTGTTGGACGAGGACTCGGACTCGATGGTGGCCTGGCGGCTGGCTTCCAGGAACAGGTCGAGCGGCGCCAGGAACGAACGCAGGGCGGAAGGCTTGTCGGCCACCCGGTTGACGTCGGTCTCGTACTTGGAGATCCATTGCACCGCCCGCAGCGGGCGGCCGCCGCCGACCCAGAAGGTCGTCTTCTGGCCTCCGCCGCCCTGACCGCTGAACGGCTCGACCTTGCCGCCCGGCTCCTGGTGCACGTCCTTGTGCTCCGAATCCCGCTTGACGGGGGCCAGCACCGCGGTGTAGAGGCGGACGTAGTGCTCGCCCTTGACGGTCTCGATCTCGAATTCACCGCGGTGCACGACCTTGTGCACGACCTTGCCCTCGTCCTTGGCCACGAGCACCGAGGAACCGGGGTAACTCACGAAGGGCCGTCCTATGTGGACGTTCTCTTTCATGCCGAGGTAGTTGTCCCGGCCGTCGAGCTCCGCGAGCAAGAGGTGCACGGGACGCCCGGTCTCCGGGCCGATGCTCTCCCGCCAGGCCCCGTCGGAACCGAGAACGTGGACGCGAACCCCGGCGGCCTCCGCGAACCTCTCGAGGTCGGTGTCGGCAGGGTTGCTCTCCGCGAACTTCGCGATTTCGCCGGTGATGCGCTTGTATTCGAGTGGCGCCCGGTCCGACAGTCCGGCCGCGACGGCCTTGCGAAAGGTGATGTGCGGGGCCTCGTCTCCGATGAAGACCGGTTCCGCACCGTGGATGCGAAGCACCTCCCGTTGCCCGATGGAGGCGATGTCCCTGGGCAATATCCTGCCCGGATAGAGGTCGTCGACCACGACGGAGTTGATGGTGCCCGTCGACCTCGTCGACGTTCCGGACAGGTTCCGGCTCCGGAGGGAGGGTCTGACGACGGGCAATTCGTCCACAGTGGACAACGGTCGATCCCGGTTGAGCTCGACGGAGATCACCGCGCGACGGCGGGCTCGCCGGGCGGCGGCGGCGTCCAGCGGCGGCTCGCCACCGAGGTCACTTCCCCCGGACCTCGAGACGATGGGGGGAATCGCCGAGCCATCGCCCGGCAGCTTGCCGCTGATCGCGGTACGCAGCTCCTTCGCGACGGTGTCGGCGCGTGCCTGCCCCGTCCTCCGCGCCTGGTCCTTGTCCGCGAAACTCCCGTTGCCGTACCCGACGACACTCACCGTGGGATTGCCTTCACGGGCCTCCGACGCCACCAGCGTCGCCGCCTCGTCCAAAGTGGACCGTCCGGCCGAGGGGAAGTCCTTGTTCCCCTGTTCGAAATAGATCTCGAACTCTCGGGGAACCTCTCCGGTGTCCTCGTGCGGGACGATCGTGGAAACGACGACGTCACGCTCCTCGGCGGAAGCGATCACGGACAGCCGGACGCCGCGGGTCAGAGTGGACCGCAACGTCCTGGCGATCGCGGAGAACCGCGAATCGTCCGCCCGCCCGCGCACCTCCACCGGCGGCGGAACCGGCTGACCGGCGACCACCTCGGCGAACTCGGTCAGGTTCGCCCGCACGGTGTCCCCGGTCCCGACGCCACCGCCGTCCGCCGTCTCGGTCCCGAACGGCAGGGAGCCCGGGATGGTCTTCTCGATCAGGTCACCGTCGGCGGTGGGCACGACGTCGAATCCGCCCGGCGCCTTCCGGAAGAGCGGCGGGTCTTCGTCCCCGGCGACCAGGTACGCGCCGTACTCCGTCACCTCGATCTCGGCGTGCCCCGAGAACCGGAAGTGCAGCCACTGGCCGTCGCCGGTGACCACCGGACGGCCGTCGGGGTGGAAGCCGATTCGGCTCGCCACCACCAGTTCGCCCGGCTCGTCTTCCCCGCCGGGCGTGGACCAGACCGCGGTGTCGCCCGCGTAGGCGTCGGTCTCGATGCCCTCGTCGGCGAGTCCGTGCAGCACGGTGGACACGTAGCCCTGGATGTCCGGCGAACCGAGTCCACAGGCGACGAACCGCAGGGTCTTGCCGTCGGTCCAGACACCGTCCTCGGCGAGCCGGGCCAGAATCTCGACCATCACCTCGGGGGTGATCGGCCGTCCGCGGAACTCGGGGACGCCACCGGGGCCGACGTGCGCGACCAGGGTGAAGAACCGGGGGTCCGCGCGGAGTGCGAGAACCGCGTTCCGCTGTGCTTCCCTCGCGGCCGGGCCGGCCGAGGGGTCGGCGAGCCAGATCCCGGAGTCGCGCGATTCCGCCTCGGCCAGCACCTCGACGGCGAGTCCGCCGGGTGGTTCGGGCTCAACGGTCTCGGCGGCGGGCACCTCGGCCGGTTCCGGCGCCGAATCCGGCCGTGAAGGCACCACGATGGCGCGGTCCGCCAGCACGTCGCGGCCGGCCACGAGGTCGTTGCGCCCGGCCCAGCGGACGAAACCGTCGACCGAAAGGTAGTCGTACTGGGACTTCTTCGGATCACCGAGGACGAACATCCGCTCGCCGCCGACCTCCGCCGCCTTGAGGAACATCTGGTGGGACTCCGTGCCGACCCGGACGCCGGTGCCGGACCGGAGCCACTGCCAGAACGAACCGGGGTCCTCGAGCCGAGACGAAAGCGGCACCTCCGGCTCGTTTCGCAGCTGACCTTCGTAACGCTCGCGAGGAGCGAGCGCGAGATGCCGGGAGACGGCGGCACGAAAAGGACTGTCGTCGAGTCCGGTCGCACGCCTCATCGGCTGGTCCACGGCGAGCGGCAGCAGAAGCGGAGCACTCAGCGCCCAAGCCCCGGGAATGATCTTCTTCGTCAGGATGGGTACCGAAGAACCGTCGCGCCGGTCGAGCCGGACCACCCCGGCGAGCTTCTGCAGGGTGCGGCCCCACTGGGTGGTGAGCCGGGCCCATTCCTCGCGGACGGCGGGATCGGCGGCGTCCGCCGTCGCGAGCCGGAGCGCTCGCCTCTCGAGGGCGTCGAACCGGTTTTCGGCGTCAGCTATGCGTTTTGCCGCCAGATCGCCGATGGTCCGGCCGAAGGGCCGGTCCTTCTTGTCCAGCTGGTCCTTCGGTACCGTGCGCAGCTGCTCCCGGACTTCGTCGGCGACGCCGCGGCCCACCATCAGCAGACCCGCGATGGTCGGGACCACGCTCCGGATGTCGGTGTTCGTGGCCGCCGCTTCGCAGGTGTTCATGAAGTGCTGCTCGTCGTGGCCGGTGGTGGCGAACAGCGCCTCGGTCATCGCGGCGGGATTCGCCAGCAGCGCTTCGAAGAGCGGGCTGTTCCGCAGGGTGACCCGTGCCTCCGGGCCGACGTTGGTGAGTCCCAGCCTGGCGAGACGGGACGGCAGCTCCTCTTCCGGCCGGTACTCGATCCCCCGCACCGTCGATCCGGGGAAGGTGAACGGATCCCTGCCCGCTTCCAGGTTCACCGCCAGGTCGCCGAGCACCTGCCGCAGCCTGTCGATCGACAGCGGCTGCACGACCCGGCGATCGCGCACGGTCCCCAGGCCGAGCCGGGAATTGTCCCGGACGTCCCGCTCCCGCGCCGGCATCAGCGACGTCACCAGCACGGCGTCGTTGACCAGCGACCGCACCTTCGCGCGGACGTCCGGATCGGTCAGCCCCGCGTCGATCCGGCCCAGCAGGGCGGAAATCTCGTCCGAGCCGAGGACGGCCTCGATGTGGTTCTCGAGCCGTCCGCCCTCGGCGATCCGCGACAGCCCGCCAAGCCCGGCGCCGGCGGTCACCAGGTTCGGCAATCCGGCGAAGACGGCCTCGTAGCGGGCCGCGTACTCGTCGGTGCCGGGCAACGCGGGCTCGGCGTCCTCGTCACCGAGATCGGCGATCTCGGCCTGGCCGCCACCGTCCGGCTCGCCGAGCGTGTGGTTGACCGGGGCCCGCCTCGCCGGCGGCCTCGTCTCCGCCTCCCCCGGGACGAGGCGGGTGGCCAGGAAGCCGGCCGAGGGCGAGAGGACCACGCGCACCGGCTCGCCGTGTGCGGGGCCGAGGAAGACGATCGTCCCGCGCTCGGTCATCAGCCGCAACCGGACGTTCAGCGCCCGCGCGACCTCCTTCGGGGTCGCGTCCCGCAGCGAGGCGCCCAGTTCCCGCAGTTCCGCCTGACGCGAAGGCGAATCGGGCGCCAAGGTCCTGGCGATCGCCTCGATCAGGTTCGACTGCACCGTGTCGCCGCCGACCGTGAAGACTTCGCGCCGATCCCGGGTCAGGATCGCCCGCTGGAGGTCGGTGAGCACGGACGGCGGCGCTCCCGGAAGGTCGTCCCTGCCGGGGTCTCCGAGCCGGCTTTCCACCCCGAGCTGGCTTTCCAGGACGTGCTGGATCTGCCAGGCGTGTCGCGGCAGCAGCTTCGGTACCTGCCCCGGTTCGACCACGCCGGCCCCCATGATGCCGCCGTCGCCGGTGACGACACCCGACGTGCCGTCGTCTTCCTTGCTCAGGAACACCCGGTCCGGGTCGTGCTCCTCGTCGGGCACGCCGAGGTAGTGGAGCAGTTCGTGGGCCAGCTCTTCCGGTGTGGCGTCCGGCCGCCAGGTGGTCTGGGTGGTGCGCTCGTCGGCGCGCGCGACCACGTCGTACGCGCGGTACCTCGGTTCGCCGTTCGCACTGGGCAGCCTGTCGTCGGTGAATTCGACGCGGACGTGCAGCTGGTCGCCGTTCGGCAAGCCGTGACGTTCGTTGATCAGGGTTTCGATCCCTGTCCGTGCCCGTTCGCGCAAGGCGGTGAGCTGATCGCCGGTGACACCCGGCCCCGGCACGAGGTTGATCGGCACGGTGAATTCGGTGACGTGGCGCTCGCCGACCTTGAATCTGCTGACGCCGTACCGGATCACGCCGTCGTAGCGCTTGTCCGGCCCGGTGCGCAGCGTGGTGAGCACGTCGGCGGTCTCGGTGGCCACCGCCCGCCTCGGCGTCTTCGCCCGCAGCGGCTCCCACTGCTCCGGCCCGAGCGGCTCCGCCACGGTGAACCACGGCGCGCCGGTGGCCCGGCTGTGGCGCCACGCCTCGTCTTCCGGCGACGCCGGCTGTGCCGCCAGCCGCGCGAATTCGGCGTCCAGCGCGTCTTTCGCCAGCCACCACGCGTCCTGTTTGGACTCGACGAGGTCCAGCCACGCGGCCTGCAGTACCGCTTGGGTCCTGGCCACCTCGTCGGTCGCGGCGGCGCGCTGGACCTCGGCCTCCTCGACGGTCTCACGGGCGAGGTCGCCGGCATCGTCCGCCGTGGCCTCCAGATCGGCTTGCAGCGCGTCGGTGGCGGAGCGCACGAGTTCGAGCCGCGCCCGCGCGGCGTCGGCGAGGTTTTCGGCCTCCCGCAAGGCTTGTTCGGTTCGGCGCGAGTACTTGTGGTGCCGCTCTTCGATCCTGCCGGGACGCTCCGCCCGTGCCGCGGTGACCGTGGCGGGCCAGTCGATGCCGACCCCCAGTTCCCGGATCAGCGCCTGGGCCTGGAGGCGGTGCCGCTGGGCACCGGTCTCGGCCTCGCGCCACGACTTCGCCGTCCGGGCGACCCGTCCCTGTCGTGCCTTCAGCAGGCGCGAAACCTTCTGGCCGGTGACGTCCGTCAGATCGCCGACCGGCATCCGCACGTCCGCCGAGGCGGGCAGCGCGAGGTCGACCACCTCGGTGCGGCCGCCGACCTTGACCACGATCCGGTAGTCCACGTCGAACCGGACCAGCGCGGTGCGTCCCGCCGGTTTCAGGTTCGCGACGGCGGACACGGTCGTGCCGTCGGTCGTCGCGGCGGCAGGCTCGTCGGCCCAGCGTGTCTCGGCGCCGCTGAACAGGCCGCCGACGCCGGCCGGCTCCTTGACGGGCGCGACCGACGGCCCGCCGACGGTCACCTCGCCGACCTCGGCCGTCTTGCGTTCCGCCGAGCGCGCCGCCGTCGCGTTCGCCGGGCTTTCCAGGTTGACGCCGTCGCTCAACGCGATCAGGCGAGGGGTCGTGAGGCGGGCGTGCACCTCGACGTCAGCCCGTTCCCCCCGCAGCACGGCCGCCTCACGGAGGGCGGGCACGGGAAGGCTTTCGCTCGTCATCGACGGCAGGAAAGCCTGCAGCACTTGAGGACTCAGGGTGGACCACAGTGCGTTGATCGTGCCGGTGCCGTAGCCGGTGATACCGCTGTTCGCCCCGGCGAGGGTGAGCGTGTCCCGCACGACCTCGCGCAGCCGCGCGGCGGCGCGCACGGACTCCACCGACGCCGTTTCCGGCAGCTTCGCCACCCCGCCCCGGCGCCAGGTCCGCAGCTCGCCGGGGCGGGCTTCCCGCCGCGACAACCTGGCCGGACCGGATTTCTCGACGGTGTCCGAGCCCGGTGTCAGGTTGTCGGCCAGCAGCCGGATGCCCAGGTTCTTCGTGCCGGTACTCCCGGAGGCGACGAAAGTGCCGTCGCGGCGCACCTCGAGGGTGAACTGGACCGGGACGTCGAACAGCGCGGCGGGTCCGGTGCCGGTCCTCAGCCGCGTGTCCTGCCTGCTGGTGACCTCGTTGACGCTGGTCGTCTTGGTGACTCCGACACCGTCGGTGATCGCCCCGCCGACCGAGGTCGACGTCGCGCCGCCCGAGAACTTCTCCTGCCCGCCGATCCGCAGCGCAGCCGACCACGACTTGGCCGTGCCGTCCGTCCGGGTGGTCCGGATCGCGCGTGCGGTGCTGTGCTCGATGGTCCGGCCGTCGTTGACGACCTCGCGGAAGGCCGGTTCGCCGACGACGCGCGCGGTCAGCAGTACCTGGAAACCGCGGTCGGTGAACAGTTTCGGCAAATGCGCCTGGAGGGGGATGCCTCCGTCGAGGGCGCTGTCCACCAGTGCCCGCACGCCGTCCGGCGAGACGAGGTCGGTCAACCGAGCCCAGTTGTTCATCGCGTCGTCCAGGAACCTGCCGGGCAGCAACGGCACGTCGAGACGGGACAACCGCGCGGTCAACGCCGGCACCAGATCGGACAGGTCCGGCAACCGCTCGATCGCGCCCAGCCCCAGCGCACCCGGTCGGAACGCCGGCAGCGTCGTGGGCGAGGGAAGCCGCTCGGTCCGCTTCCCGGTCTCTCTCGGTTCGGCGGGCAACAGGCCGTAGCGGCGGGCTTGTTCCTCGGTGAGCCAGACGAAAGCGGCGCCGGGAAGGTCGACGAAACGCGCCGCGCCGCGGGCTTCGGGACGCACCACGACGGTCTGCTGCCGCGCCTCGGCGAGCACGGTGAAGGCGATGTCGAATCGTGCCAGCACCCTCGGCGTACCGGCAGCCGTGGTGACGTTGCGGTCGACACTCGCGGAAATGTCGAGACCCTCGCCCTTGGTGGTCGTCTTCGCCCACGGTTTCCCGGTCACCGCACCGGTACCGGAACTCGCGGGGTCGCCGGTCGCCGCGCCGGTGACCGCGACCCCGGCGGTGACCGCCGGCCCGCTGCTCTTGCTCTTGCCGCTCTCGAACCGGTAACCGCCCGCGGTGGAGCGTTCCGCGCCGGCGTCGTCGGCGACGCGGACGAAGACGGGGTTGCTCAACCGGGCGACGACGCCGATCCTGCCCACCCTGTCGGCCACCCGCCGGGGATAGACGAGTTCGGTGCTCAGCGCCCCACGGGTGAACGAACTTAGGGCCGCTTTGATGTTCTCGCTGCTCAGCATCGACTGGACGCTCGCCCACGCGTCGCTGCCGGGCAGGGTGAGCGCGCGGTCGCCGTCCGACGCCTCCACCAGCGCGGCCATGGCCGCTTCGCTGACGTGGCCGGTGTGCGCGATGGCCTCGACACCGACCCACTCGCCGACGTCCGGCGGCGCGAGGGCCTGGAAGTGCCCGATGATCGACCGCGGCGGGGCGAGTGTGCGCACCCGCGGCGCGCCGGGCGCGAACTTCCCGGGGTCGGCGGTCAGCGTCACGCTGTCCGCCGTCAACAACGTGTAGGTCGCCGGAAGCCGGTACGGGCCTTGCTCTTCGTCGGGCGTCGTCCAAAGAGTACGAACCCGCGGGACCTGAGTCCCGGGTAGCCCTGGCAGTGTGTGCCGGACCACCGCGTGGTCACGGGAATACGCGGTGATGGAAACGACGAAGCGGCCTTTGTGCTCGAAGACCTGTGAGTCGGGGCTGCCGATGTTCAGGTAGGTCGAATCGACCGTCGGCCCCCCTCCGGACCGGGTGGTGGTGGCGCGGCCGTACTTCGCGGCGAACGTCGGCACGATGCCCAGCGTGGCCGCCACGGTCCCGGCTCCGACGGTCACCTTGGCCTCCGGGCCGACCGACCAGCCCTTGGTGGACGCGGACGAGGCGCCGAGCGCCGGACTGGTCGTCGTGGCGTTGCGGACGACGCGGTTCTTGACCTGTCCGCGGTGTTCGGCCGACTTCTGTTCCAGCCGGACGGTGATGGTGACATGGTCCTGCCGGAAGTCGCCCCGGCGGTCGAGGGTCACCGACACCCCCGCCCCCAGCAGCGCGTCCATGCGGTTGCGCAACGCCAACGGTGACAGCGCCGCCTGCAACCGGTGCTCGTTGGCCAGCGCCTCCAGCGTCCGTGCCGCGTTCGGCTCCCGCCCGGCCCAGCCCGGCAGGAGATCCGCGTACCGGGCGACCGCCGCGAGCCTGGTGCGAATCTCGGCCAGCACGCCGTCGGCGCCCTCGAACCGGCCCACCCGCACGTTGCCCGCCGCGAGCCCCGCGGCGAGATGCGCGGGCTGGAACTTCGTCTTGTCCGGTGGCGTGAGGCCGCTTCCGGTGCCCGCCGGCACCGGCAAGCCCTGCTCGGCGGCTTCCGCCATCCCCACCCTGGCGTAGACCGTCGCCGTCCTGGGCGGCGTTTCCGCGCCGTCCAAGGCCTGCACGACGATCGTGGCGTCGAACCGGTAGAGACCGATGTCGTCCTTGAGCTGGATACCCGCCTTCGTGGTCGACGAACGGCCGGACGTGGTGGTGTCCCCGGTCCGCGAGGAGAAGCCGCCGCCGATCCCGGCCGCGACCCGTACCCCGCCTACGGTGCCTCCGCCACCGATCGCGGCCGAAGCGTCGAACCCGCGCTTGGTCGAGGCCGAAACGGCCGACCCGGTGGTCGCCGATTCGTGCAGCCGCAACTGGGTCCCGGTCGTCGGGCCGACGAGTTCGGCCCTGGTCAGGACGGCCTTCATCCGGACCGCGGCCACCCTGCCGCCGTCCGAGCTGAGCAGCGCGGGTGAAGTCACCCAGCCTTCCAGCATGGCGCCGAAGTTTTCCCTGACACTCGCGGTGCCGAGGAACGCGCGCAACGCGTCCCTGCCGGGAGCGCCGAGTGCGGTCACGGAACCGTGCAGCAGACCGGCGGCACCGGTGAACACGTCGCCGAGGCCGGTGACCGCCTCGGGCACCGGGTTCCCCAGTCCGCGACCGGCCTCGGGCTCCAGGTCCGCCGCGGTCACCCCGGACGGCGGGGCGATCCGCACCAGGTCGTCCGGAAGGCGCAGCGTGACGCTGCCCGGAACCGGTACGGGGCGGCCGGCCTCGGCGCCGTCCCCGTCATGCACGCTGAGGGTGAACTCCACGTTCCTGACCACGCGGCGGGAACCCTCACCGGAGCGGATCGCCCGCTGGTCCGAAGTGGACACGGTGACGGTCTGTGCCACGCCCGGCGCCGCCAGCGCCGCCTTGCCGCCCACGGTGCCGTACGGACCGACCGGCGCCTGCACGGTGGCGGCCGTCCCGACGTCGCCCGCGTGGAGAACGGTCATGTTCCGCGAGTTCGTGACACCCGACTGGACGGTGAGGTCCGCCTTGGTCTTTTCCTTCGGCTCGCTCGTCACGTCGCCGCGGAAGACAGCCCGGACCGTAACCTCACGCCAGCCTTCCGCCGTACGGAGCGGGAAGTGCAGGCCACTCAAGACGGATTCGAAATCGTCACGGACGGCGTTCCCGATCTCGTCGAGCCGGTCCGGGGCGACTCCGGGCAGCAGCCTGCCGAGTTCGTCCCGCAGTTCTTCGACACCCTCCACGGCGAGCACCGGCGCGGAACCGACTGCCTGGCCGTCGGCGAGGAACGGCGGCAGGTCCGCGAGTACGAGAACCTCCTCGTCCGGCTGCGCGACGGGTTCAGTCTCGGCTTCGGCTTCGGGCTCGGCTTCGGCTTCGGCTTCGGCTTCGGCTTCGACTTCGGGCACAGGCTCGGTTTCGCGGGCTTCCGCTTGTACTTCGGGGACCTCGGCTTCAGCGACCTGTTCGGTGGTGACGGCCTCGGCCGTCTCCGTTTCGACCGCACTCGACTCGGTCTGGCCGGGTGCCTGCGGCTCCTCGGTGGACGTGGTGCGCAGCGGAGAGGGCCGGGTGCGCGGACGTTCTTCGTCCGCTGGAGTCCTGCTGTCGGACGTGGTGCGCACGGTCTTCGAATCCGGCTGCTTGGCGTCCGCGGTCGTCTTGCCCGGCTTGACATCCGGCTCCGGCTTGGCGGCCTTGCTGTCCGAAGTGGACTTGGTCTCCGCGGGTGGCTTGGCCTCGGCGGTGGCTCGTGTGTCCGAAGTGGACTTGACGTCCGAAGTGGTCGTGGCGTTCGGACCGCTGGTCGCGGTGGCCGGCGCCGTCACCGTGGCCGGATCCGTCCCGCTCTTCGTGTCGGGCGTCGTGCTCGCCGAGAGGTCGCCGAGCGAACCCACGCCGCCGAACTTCTCCTTCATCGACGTGATCGCCGCGTCGAGTCCTCGTTCGCCGATCCCTTCGAGTTTGTGGCTCACGGCGCCGCCGACCACGCCGCCGACGAACCCCATTCCGTACTCCGCCGCCGACACGGACTCGCCGTTGAGCGCGGCCATCGTCGCCTGGCTCATCACCCCGGAGACACCTTCGAAGAGGAAAGTGGTGCCGAATTCGGCCGCCCTGGCCGCGAGGTTGCCGCCCAGGCGATCATTCACGTTGCGGGACAGCACATCCGGTACGTGGCCGGCGAGCAGATCGACGGCGTCCTTGCCGATCTTGTCGCTGTGCGGGTCGAGCACCCGGCGCAGGTCGTCGCCGAACGCCCCGGTGCCGTCCAAGCCGCGCTTGCCCCAGTTGTCCACGAACGTGCGCGCGTAGTCCCTGCCGAGTTGCCGGGCAGCGTCGTCGCCGAGGGTCTTGCCGAACGCGGTGCCGAACCGGTCGGCGACCTCGTCGCCGAAGCCCTCGATCGCGCGCTTCGTGAACGCGGTCGCCGGATCGGTGAGCTGTTTACCCGCCCGATCGGTCAGCGTGCGGCCGAGGTCGCGCACCCAGTTGTCGGCGAGTTCGTCCCCGCCCGGCAGCTTGAGATCCTTGACCAGTTTCAGCAGGTCATCAGTGGCGATCTTGCCGAAGTCCTTGCCGAGCAGGGCGCCGACCTTGCGGCCCAGCTTCTCCCCGAGTTCACCGACCGCGCCGCCAAGCAGACCGCCGATCGCGCCCGAAATCGCCGTCTGCTTGGTGGTTTCGTCGTCCCATTCGGTACGTTCCCGCTGCAGCCGCTGGACGGCGGCGTCGATGATCAGCCCACCGGTGATCCCGATGAACATCTCGAACACGATCGCCCGCACGAGCATCTTGAACAGGACGAGCAGGTATCCGCGGGTGAGGGCGTAATGCCAGGTGAGGTTCGCGAGTGACGCGCCGGCGGTGATGGACGCGAGGGCGTACTCCATCGCGATCTCATAGGCCAGCAGGAAAAGCTGGCCTATCGCGGAGAACTTCGTGTACTCGACGTCCAACGCGACCTTGCGGCAGCCGTCGGCGATCCCCTTCGTCCCCTCGGCCAGTTCACCCAGCAGATTCGGCGTCCCGCCGGTGAGCGGCTTCATGCTCTTGTCGAACGCCTCGCCCCCTTGGGGCATCGACAGTTTCTGGTCGATCCCGCGTTTGACCCTGGCGATGTCGTCCGGCAGGCCGGCCAGCTGTTCCGTCACCAGGTCGTACTCCTGGGCCACCCGCCGGAACTTGTGCTGGTTGGCGGCGGGCCAGGAGACGCCGAGCACCTCGAGGAGCGTCCGCGCCCACTCGGGCACGTCGCCGAAGTCGCTACGGTCGACCTTGATGGGCACGCCTACCTCCCTTTCACCGGAGACAACGCACGCCGTCGGTCGAACGGTTCACTGAGCCGCACTTCGGTGACCTATCGCGGCGGCTGTGATCCCTGGTGACAGTAGGACGGACGTGATCTCGTCGACTGGTCGTGAAGTACATGAAGGCCCCCTTCCTTGCGTCTAGCGCAAGGAAGGGGGCCTTCATGTACTTCGGCAAGGCGTGACGCGACAGAGGTGAGTCACGCCTGGCACTTGGCCTTCACCGTCGCCGCCGCGTGGTGCGCGTAGGTCTTGTTCGAACCCGACCAGTCCCGGCCCCGGTTGAGCAGCTGGACGGCCAGCTTGGCGCCGTTGATCCGGAACGTGCCGACGCTCACCCACCGGCCGCGGTTCGCGATCTGGTCGACCTGGAAGGTTCCGACCGGGGTGCCCTTCTCCACCGCGAACCGGTCGTAGACGCGGTAGACCGACGGGCTGCCGCCGACGGCGGTGAGGTCGCCGTTCGGGATGAACACCGTGACAGCGCACGTTCCGGTGGTCACCGGGCCGGTGTTGAACGTCCACAGCCCGTACGCGCTCGGGTCGTCCTTGTTCGCGTCGCCGGACATGGGAATGGACGCGAACGACGTGCCGCAGCCGCCGTTTCCGTGGTTGACCCAGCCGGCCTTGCCGTCGCTGTAGGCACCGACGCCGGTGAATCCGGTGCCACCACCGCATCCCCTGCCCGCCGTGCCCTCGTAGGACACCGTCTTGGCCGCGGCGGGCGGAGCGGGCGGGCCCTGCGGCTGGTTCTGCGGCTGTCGCACCGGTCCCGGTCCGCCACCGCCCGCCGGGACACCAGGGACGGCCGGTGTTCCCGCTTCGGCGGGTGCACCCGCCTGTCCGGGCTGGACACCGCCGACCGGCTGACCCGGGAGTGCCTGACCGGGCTGGGCACCGGGCTGGTTTCCCGGCAGGCCACCGGAGTCACCCGTCGGCGGAGCCGCCAGGCCTGGCACGAAGCCACCGCCCGGCGGGAGATCCTGCGCGTATCCGGCGTCTTTCGTTCGGTCGCCGGGATTGTCGTCGCCCAGCAACCCGCCGAAGGCCATCGGCAGGGCGACCAGCACGACACCGGCGACCGCCGCCGCGACGATCACCGGTTTGGGCATCCGGCCCGGCGCCGACCCTTCGGTCGCGGTGTTCGCGTCCACGACCGGGGGAACCGCGCCCGCGGCGACGGTCCCGGTGGCGGACGACGTGGTTCCGGTGTCCGCCTTCGCTTCCGTGACGGCGGGTGCCGCTTCCGCCGCGGCGACCGCGACACCCGTGGACTGCTCTGCCTCCGTGGGCATGGTGTTCCCGCTTCCTTGGTCGTTGACTAGCGCTTGAGACCTTTGTGGACGTTCGCGATGTTCGCGCTCTCCGCCGCGGCGAGTTGCGCCGCCATGCCCTTCGTCACGTTGGTCTGGTTCTCGACGACCGTGCTGATCGAAGTGAAGGCACCCTCGATCTTCGCCGCCGGGGCATGGAGATTCTCTTTGATCTCCGCACCCATCTCGTCGTCGCCGCAGGCTTCGAGCAGCAGATCGACGCGATCCTGGCCGAGTTCGCAGATCCGGTACATCTTCGCCGCGATCGACCGGTATCCCTCGGAAATGACCTCCATGGCCCTCGGGTCCGCGCTGAAGTTCGCCATGGTCTCCCGTCCTCATCCGGTGGTGGTGCCCGTACCGTGGCCGGCAGCGGGTTTCTGGCCGAACCCGAACGTGTAGTCGTGTTCCGGGTTCGTGCTCTGCTGGACGGCCGCGCGCGACCGGCGACCGCGTCTGCCCAGCACGGCGGGCGCGACCGTCGGATCGGTGCCCCAGGTCTCCTCGTCCTCGGCAAGCCACGTCGTCCGGTCGCGTTCGCTCTTCCCTTGCCCCGCACCGCCGGGGCCGCCGGCCGTCGGCGGGTAGAACGGCACGCCGTTGCCCGAGGTGCCCTTGGGGCCGCCGAGCGGCCCCTGCCCCGTGGTGGGCGGAGTCACCGTCTTCCCGCCCGGCGAAGACGCTTCCGGCGCCACACCGACCCTGCCACCGCCGAGCGAGCCCGGTCCACTGTGGAAGTTCGCCTGCGGGTCGTACCTCGACATCGTGATCGGCAGCGAGTCCGGTGCGCGCGGCGGCGGCGACTGCGGAGGAGGCGTGCGCCGCAGCGACTTGAGGTGCCGCTCCAGCGCCGACTCCCCGTTGCTCCCGATCCGGACGCCCTCCGGCGCCGGATAAGGCTTGCGCAGCCGGTCTTTCTGGTCGAGGTTCCCGGTGCCTCTCGGGCCGATGATCTCGCCGTTCCCGTTCACCCGGGAGCCGGGCGGGACGATGATCGGCCTGCCGTCGGGTCCCAGCACGGGTTTGCCGTCAGGACCGATGACGATGCCGTCTCTGCCGACGTACGAACCGCTGGGCACCTTCAGACCCGTGCCCGGCCCGCCGATCCGGAGGTCCGGCCCGCCGGGAACCGGGGGTCCCTTGCTGATGAACGGCGGCGGTGGCGGTGGCGCCGAAGATTTGGTGGTGATCATCGGCCCGTCGTCCTTGGCCGGGCCGTCTCCACCGGGGCCGGGTCCGGGTCCGCCGTCCCCCGGGCCGCCGTCGCCGGTGCCACCGTCACCGGAACCGCCGGAGAGGTCGAGGTGGACCGGTGTCCGGATCTCCGGCAGGTACCGCATGGCCACCGAGAAGGTCACGAACAGCAAGCCCACCGCGCTGGCACCCGGGCTGTCCACCATGACGAGGTGGTCTCGCCAGACCTTCTTCGCCGCCTGTTCCAGCTTTTCCCGCGGTCCGGTCTCACTCAGCTTGCCGCCGAGGAGCTTGCTCGCCGGGGTGTTGTCCCCCACCGCGTCCGCGAAGTAGCTGTGGGCCTGGTGGCTGCCGATGTCCTTGACCAGCGCGGGTGCCTGCCAGATCGCGCGTATCACCCCGGCGGGGGTGGACAGCTCCGTTCCCGGCCCGGTGACGGGGAAACCCAGTCCGGTGTCGTAGGTGAAGCTCTCACTTCCCTGCCACCTCGCACGCCCGTCGTAGAGGAGCTTGGCGGCGTGCTCCAGCAGATCCTTCGCCTCGTGGAGCGCGTCCCACGACTTGCGTTCCCGGCTCATCTGTTCGATCAGGTCGCGGCATTTGCAGGCGAGACCGTCCAGCACCGTCCGGAACGCCGCGGCTCCGGCGCCTTGGAAGTCGTCGCCGCGGCGACCGGTCTTGTCCCGCCAGGTCTCCAGCGGGGACAGTTGCGCGAACAACAGATTCGCCGTCCCGCCGAGCGTGTTCGCCGCCTTCGCGAACGTGAGCCGTTTGGCGATGTCGTTGGAGTCGTCTCGCAGGGAGTCCACGATCTTGTCGCTGTTGGCCGAAAAGGTCGTCACCAGCCCGGTCAGCTCCGGGGTCGCGTCCGCGGTGGCGTAGTACGACGTGTACAGCGTCATGATTTCGGCGTGGATCAGGTTCGTCGGCACCTTGTTGCTCGGTCCGCGGATATGCGTGTGGGTACCCCACTTCAGCCAGGTCTTCTTGATGATGTCTTCGCGCGAAGGAACCACGGGGAAGTGGGGTTCCACGGTGAAGATGTTGAGCGCCTGCTCCCACACCCACGTTCTCGTGTCCGGCCCGCCCAGGATCACCGGATCAATCCCCTCGCCTGCCGAAGACGTCCGAAGGCGCCTGGTTCCACAGCGCCGAGAACGCCTTGTCGACCTCGGTGGTGCCGGTCATGGCCGCGCGGAGGTCGTCACGCTGATCCATGAGCGGGCCGAAGACCTCGACCACCGTGTCCGTCATCTCCCGCCGGGCGCGGCCGAGCACGTCGAGCAGCGTCCTCGCCAGTTGCTCCGGCGGCATGGAACGGTACTTCGTCGTGTGGAACTTCACGCCCACCACGGTGTTCTGCGCGTCCACGGTCACCGTGACCAGATGATCCGCGGAGGTCGCGGAAGTCGTCCGCGACGCGAGTTCGGCCTTCGCCGACTCGATCCGGTCACGCTGATCCTTCAGCGTGGCCATAGCCTGGTGAAGTTGCTCCTCCAGCCAGTCGGCCATCGTTTCCTCCCTGTCCGTAGTTGTTCGGGCCACCGGCACCCCGTCCAGCGAGCCGCCTGCCGCGTTTGCGGGCACCCAGCACCGACGGCGGGAGCTTGGGGTCGGTACCCCAGGTCTCCTCGTCTTCGGCGAGCCACGTCGTCCGGTCGCGTTCGCCCTTGTTCTGGTCCGCGCCCCCTCCTGCTCCCGCCCCGCCCGCGGTGGGCGGGTAGAACGGCACGCCGCCCATCCCGGTCTGTGGCACGCCGCCGCCTTGCTGGTTCTTGACCAGCGGCGGACCGCCCTCGGTCGTCACCGGTTTCCCGGGCGACGACACGGTGGGCGCGGACTTGCCGTCGCCGTTCGAGCCGATCGGGCCCAGGTGCGGCGCCGAGCCGGAAGATCCACTGTGGACGCCCAGCGGTCCGCCGGACGACAGCGAGACCGGCGAGTGTGTCCCGGCCAGCAACGTCGGCATCGACGGGGCGTTGTCGCCGCGCAAGGACTTCAGGTACCGATCGAGGTCGTTCTGTTCGGTGCCGTCCTTCTTGACCGGATCCGGCCGGGCCAGCCGGTCCTTCTCGGTGAGCTTGTCGCCCTTCGGGCCGAGGATGTCGCCGTCCGGGCCGATCCGGGAACCCGGCGGCACGATGATCTGCCTGCCGAACGGATCGAGCAACGGCTTCTTGTCCGGGCCGAGCAGGACACCACCCGGCCCGATCGTCGAGCCCGTCGGCGCCTTCAGCCGGTCGTCCGGCTTCGGGCCGACGGGCGGCGGCCGGTCCGGGTTGTTCGGGTTGTTCGGATTCGGGAACAAGGGGTTGTTCTTGTCGACCGGCGGCGGAACCGGCACCTTCGGTCCATTGGGCCCGTTGGGGCCCTTGGTGTCCTTGGTGGGATCCGGGACCTTCGGCGGCCCTTCCTTGGAGCCGGGCGGCGGCTTCGGCGGTCCTTCTTTGGACCCGGGCGGCGGAGGCGGGGTCTGCGACCCCGGCGGAGGAGGCGGAGGCGGCGGCCCGGTCGGTGGCGGCTTGTGGAGGTTGAGCCGCCTCGGCTCCCGGATCTGGGGCAGGAGAAGCCCCAACTCGCCGTAGTTCGGGGGAAGGTCTTTGAGCACGGCGTTGGCGGCGACGTCCAACGTGCGCGCGATGTGGTCCGTCCAGAGAGCTTTCGCCGCCTCCATGATCCCGTCCCAGAAAGCGGGGCTCCTGGCGTCCGCGCCGAGCTTGGTGCTCTTCGGGTATCGTTCTTCGAAACCCCAGTAGGTGTCGGTGCTCCTGTTGCTCTTCAGATCCGCCGTGAATTCCGCGCAGTTCCAAATCGCGGTCAGGCAGCCACCCGGCCAGGCCAGCTGGTTGCCCGGCACGGTGAAGGTCCCGAACTTCGCGGTCTTGCATTCGGCAGGCTTCGACGACATCCACTCGGAATAGCCCTGGTGGAGCCGGTCGAAAGCCCATCGAAGACCGACGTCGGCTTCGTTCTTGTCTTTTGTATCGACCTTGTCCTCGGGAGTTTTCGTCTTCAGCTGGTCAGGCCGCGTTCCCAACTGATCCACGAGGTTGTCGCACCGGAAGATCAACCCGTCCAGGACGTCCCGGAACGCTCCGGCGCCGGTGCCCTGGAAGTCGTCGCCCTTCTTCCCGACCTTGTCCCGCTCGCCATCCAGACCGGTGGACATCTTGCCGAGAAGGGACTTCGTGGCGTTCAGCGCGTCGAACGCCTTGGTGAACGTCGACGGCTGCGCCACCGGGTTGGTGTTGTGATAGCCGTTCATGGAGTCGAGGATGTCGTTCAGTCCGCCGTAGTACGCGGTCATCACCGGCCCGAAGGCCTCGTAGTTCGCGCTGGCCGCCGCCCAGAACTCTCTCGTGGCCGAGTAGCCGTTGACGTAGAAGTCCCAGCCTTTGGGGGCATAGCCGTGATAGTGCCGGGTGGAGGACCAGACGTCCCACTTGAGCCACTGGACGTTCAGGATGGTCTCGCGAAGGGGCATCTTCGCGAGCTCACCCGTCGGGCCGGCGCCGGTGAAGTGGTTGAGGACGTCCTCCCACGGCGTCTTCGATCCTCCTGGGAGTTCGGAAGTCGGCACGGGTCAGCTCCCCGTGCCACCGTTGTTACCGCCGGGGGGCGGGGGAGCGGGAGTGGTCGTGAAGATCTCGCCGAGCTGGCTCATGTTCAGCTCGGTGGACAGCTTGAGGTTCTCGTCCTCGCCGTTCTCCGCGATGTCGACCACGTACGAGATGTTCTCGTGCAACGTGATCAGCTGTTGCCGGATCGCGTCGACCTGTTTGTACAACGTCGGCGCCGTCCCGGTGGGGCCTTCGTACTTCTCGATCAGCAGCCTGGCGGGCTCCCACGACTCGGAACCCGCCAGCAGCCGCCGTTTCCCGGCGGCACTGCCCACGGTCTGCGCCAGCTCCGCGACATTCGGATCGTTCACCAGATCCTTGACCATCGTGTCCAGGACCTGGTCCCGGAAATCTTTCAGAAAAGTGATGGTGATCTTGATGTCGCCGCTGTCGGCCATGCTGCTTCTCCTCTCCCCTCGACCGGCCCGGACCTAGATTCCCTGGAACTTCGCCCCGATGTTCTTGTCGGTGCGCGTGTAGTTCTCGAAGGACAGGGACAACGTCTGGTGACCCTTCTTGAAGCGGCCTTCCATGGCGCTGGTCGTGGCGTGCCACTTGCGCTGCAGCTCCGTGTAGGACGTCGCACCCTGACCGAGCCAGGTGTCGGTCATCGGCTTGATGGACTTCTCCAGATCGAGCAGCGCGTTGTCGATCGCCTTGCTCAGCCCGACCATCCGCTCGGCAAGGTGCGGAAGGTTGCCGCTGACCGCGAAACCGTCGTAAGGGGTGGTCATGATCGTTTCCTCTCGGTACGGGGATTACGCCGGTCAGGACAGTTCTTTGAGGACGCGGTCGCTCTCGCCGCCGAACGACCCCATCGCGTACATGTTGATTTCGTCCTCGGCGGTGTTCATCTGCTGGTCGCTCGCGTTGACCATTTCCTTGATCTCCGTGAGCAGCGCGAGCACCTGGACGTAATCCGTTTCCCAGGCCTCGAGCTGGGTGAGGAAGGTCTGGGAAGCCGCGCCCTGCCAGTCGTTCTTCAAGTCGGCCCGGACACCCGTCACGCCTCCGTGGATCCTCTTGCACTCGCTTTCGCATTCCTCGATGGCCGTGAGGCCACCCTTCATGCCCGAGTCGGTCTTTTGGAATTGCGGCATGCTCATCGGTCGTCGTCCTTCCCGTGGTGTCGCTGACGCTCCGTGCCAAGCTCACCAATCCCGGGCGCGGGAGACCATGCGGAACCACCGGCAGAAGTCGCCGTCGACGGTTCCTCTGGTCAGGAACCGCAAGCGGTGGCCGGTGGCAGGACCGCACCCCCGTCACGCAGCACCGACGGGTCCAGCGCGGCCCCGGTCGGAAGCAGGTTCAGCAAGGTCGTCGGCAAACCGCGGGACCCGGCAGGGTCGAGCGAGAGCGCCTTGGCACCCTCAGGCGGCACTGGATACTTCACGCCGGTGTCGGTCACGAGGAAGAGCGCGTCGCCGGGCCTTCCCGACGCCGCCGTCGCCCTGACGAGCGCACCGGAGCCGGGCCGCACCGCGATCCGGTCGACCCGCGCGCAGGGCGCCGCGACACCGGGCTGGTCGAACGGCGGCTGCCCGGCACCGGAAAGCCGGTCGGCGACCGCGACCTGCGTGCGCGGCGTGTCGCCGTCCGGGGTGACGAGGGCGCACAGCGCTTCTCCACTGTGGAGGGTGGTCGCCTTCGGCGGTTTCAGGGGCGGCGGCGGCTCGACCGGGGACAGGTTTTCGCTGACCACCCGGCCGGGGAGCGCCGCCACCGCGACTTCCCCGCCGTCGTAGGCGAGGCGGCGGACCTCCGGATCGACCGTCAGCAGCCGCGCGTCGAGCTCCGAGACCGGCCGGAGCCCCGACCGCGTGAGCACGTAGGGCCGTGCCGGCTCGCCCGCCACCGTGTACAGCCTGCCGACCGCGCCGAGGCCCGGCACCGCGGTACCGAGCCCGTCGATCGCGGGCGGCCCGAAGTCCGGTCCGGCGGGAAGTGCGTCGAGCAGCGCGGCCGGCGCCTTCACCCGCTGCAGAACGCCGTCGAGCGCGTCGAGTGCGCCCCGCTCGGTCGCCACACGATGACGTTTGCCTCGCCACAGCAAGAAGTTCGCCTCGTCCGGGGCGACGACCACGACCGCGGCGTCGTCGCCGAGGGGGTTCGCGGTGGCCCCGCCCACCCGCAAGGAGGTCGGCCCGGACCGGTCACGGCCGGTCGCCGCGCACACCTCCCACGGGTCGGCCGCGAGCGACGGCAGCGAGTCGGGCGCGCCGATGATGCCCAGCGGGTCGCCGCGGGGCACGTCCTTCAGCGACGCCTCGGCGACGTGCTTCACGACCAGCTGGTTGCCCGCGACCAGTTTGGCCGAGGCGTAGTTGAGGATCGGCAGCAGCTTGCCGCCCGCGTAGAGGAAGCGCGCCCCGGAGGAATCCGCGATGACGAGTGCGCCCTCCACCCGCCAGGACTTGTTCCCGCCCGGTGAGATGAGGCCGAACACCAGCATGCCGAGACAGGCGAGGACGGCGATCAGCACACCGATGACACTGCCCCGGTAGGTCCGCTGGAGCGGGCTTTCCGGCGCGTCCGGATCGACCCGCAGCAAAGCCGACGACAGCCTGCCCAGCATGAACTTGTGCGCCTGGACCTGATCGGTCTTCGAGTTCACGATCAGCCCCCGAGACCGCGCATGAACGCGAAGACGCCGAGCAGCCACAGGGCCAGCGGCAGCAGCGACACCGCCGTCAGGGTTTCCGCGAGATCCGCGAGCCTGCCCCACTGCGGCAGCAGCCTGCGCCCGGGCAGCGTCCACCTGGCCACGATCAGCACGGCGGCGAGCAGGAACACACCCGCCACCATCGGCAGCGGGCTCGCCGGGCCCTGCTGGGTGGCGAGCAGCAGCCGCAGCACGCCGTAGACCCCCGGCACGATCACCGAGAGCCGCTGCCACACACTGCCGAGCGCACGACCGTGCACCAGCAGCAAGGTGCTGAGCACGGCGGCGAACGTGGTGGCCTGCCAGGAAGTGTCCCGGACCACGAATTCGATCGAGACGACGCAGGAGGCACCGATCGCGGTGAACAGCGCGGTCACGAAGCCGTCCGCGACGCGGCCCTTGCCGACGACCTCGTCACCGGCGTGCGGTTCGAGTTCCTCCTGCAGTTCACGGGCGCTGGTGGGCAGTCCTGGCAGCCGTAGTCCGGCGAGCCGGAAGGCGATCCGCGGCACGAACGCGCCGAGCAGCACGGCGAGCACCGCGATGATCGTCGCCGACGCGGCGGCACTCACGCCGCCGAGCATCAGCACCAGGCCACCGGAGGCGCACAACAAGCCGAGGGTGGCGACGGAGACGAACACCGGCGCGGCACCCGCCACCGCGGCGAGCCCGAGCGCGGCCGCTCCCGCTCCCCCCACGCAGGCCGCCAGCAGCCGCGCGCCGGTGAGCACCGGGCCTTCCGGTCCACTGGGGACGATCGAAACCGCCAGGCCGACGAATGGGACCGCGGCCAGCGCCAGCGCGAGTGCCGCGGTGGCGTCGCCGAGCGCGCGGGCCGCGGTGGCCGAGCAGACCAGCAGGAAGACCGCTGCGGCACCGGCCGCGACCAGTGCCGGCCAGGCCGCCGGGGCGGACACCAGAAGCCCGAACGCGAAGGCGACGAACGCCAGGACGCAGCCGAGCATCGTCCATCGCGTCGCCCGCGGGCTCCACGAGTCCGGACGGTCGCGGGCTTCGGTGGACAGCCCGTCGATGATGTCGTCGAAGTGGACGGTCGGGAGCTGTTCGCGGCGAGGCCGCAGATGCACGGTCTCGCCGTCGCGCAGGTTCAGCGAATCGACGGTGGCTTCCTGGTCCAGCGGTGGATCCCCGAGCCGCTGGAGGGTCCAGCCGTCGTGGTCCACGCCCTCCTCGGCCAGCTCACGGCCCGCGTGACCGAGGATCGTCGGCATCAGGTCGATCAGGGGGATGTCCACCGGCACCGCCAGCTCGAAGCAGGCGGAAGGGGCACGGACCCGGAGTTTGCACAGTCCTGAAGTGGTCGCCATGGCACACGCCTTCGTTTCGGCGACCGACGCGCGGCAACACGAGTGAACCGTCGCGTGGTCGGATTTCGTCACCTCTTGTGGAGCCGCCACCACAGCGCGTCCTAGAGGGAAGGAATCCGGGCTTGAGTGTAATCACATTCCGCAAGGGGCCGCGACGGCCAGGACCGGAAATGCCCGAGGGCGAGCTGAGCATCCAGGAACCGCCGACGCTGCCCGAAGTCCAGCGCAGTGCCGGCGCGGTCATGATGTACCTGCCGATGGCGCTGTCGTCGACGGCGACCGTGCTGCTGTTCGTCCGGCCGGGCGAGAACGGCGCGTTCAGCTATCTGGCCGCCGGGCTGATGACGGTGTCGTCGATGGCCATGCTGGTCGGGCAACTCGGCCGCAGCGCGGGTGAGCGCAAACAGAAACTCAACGACGCCCGGCGCGACTACCTCCGCTACCTGGCCCAGTCCCGGCGCAAGGTCCGCGAAGTGGTCGCCGGTCAGCGGAAGGCCCTCGCCTGGCGGCACCCCGATCCGACGTCGCTGTGGTCGCTGCCCGGCACGTCGCGGATGTGGGAACGCGACGCACAGGACGAGGATTTCGGGGAGATCCGGATCGCCAGGGGCCCGCAGCGCCTCGCCTGGCGGCTGAACCCGTTGTCCACCAAACCCGTCGACGATCTGGAGCCGCTGTCCGCGCACGCGCTGCGCCGGTTCATCCACGCCTACGGCACCGTGGACGGCCAGCCGGTCGCGGTGTTCCTGCCGTCGTTCGCCCGGATCCTCCTCCGCGCCGATGGCGAGGACACCGAACCGGTCCGGGCGCTGGCGCGGGCGATGATCGCCCACCTCGCCGTCTTCCACTCCCCCGCGGAACTGCGGATCGTCGTACTCACCTCGCCGGAACGACGGGCGGCGTGGGAATGGGTGAAATGGCTGCCGCACAACCTGCATCCCAGCGAGACCGACGGCGCGGGTGAGGCCCGGCTCGTGGTGGAGTCGACCGCGGAGCTGGAAAACGCGCTCAGTGACGAGTTCGCGATCAGGCCGGGGTTCGACCCCGACGCGCTGCCGGACAGCCACGAACCGTGCGTGATGCTGTTCGTCGACGGCGCCACCGTGCCGCCCACCTCCCGGCTGGCAGGCGACGGCTACCGCAACACGACGGTCGTCGACCTCTCCTCCGCACTGTCCGAAAAGGACGATCAGCAGACGCTGCGGCTCCGGCTCGACGGCGGGATGCTGAAGCTGATCACGGTGGACCAGCACAACAAGGAGGTCGCCGGCGACCTCGGGCGGCCGGACGGGATCGGTCTCCACACCGCGACCGCGCTGGCGACCCGGCTGGCGCCGTACCGGGTCGGCGCGCGGCAGCGGTCGGCCGAACCGATGAACGCCGACTTCGACCTGACCGCCATGCTGGGCATCACCGACATCCAGACCTACGACGTCGCGGCGGGCTGGGCGGCGAAACGGCCGGGCGGCAGGCTCCGGGTACCGCTGGGCGTCGGCCCGACCGGAGCGCCGGTCGACCTCGACATCAAGGAATCCGCGCAGTCGGGCATGGGCCCGCACGGCATGCTGATCGGCGCGACCGGCTCCGGGAAGTCCGAGCTGCTGCGCACCCTGGTGCTGGCGCTCGCCCTCACGCATTCCTCGGAGATCCTGAACTTCGTCCTCGTGGACTTCAAGGGTGGCGCGACCTTCCTCGGCCTGGACGGGCTGCCGCACACCTCCGCGGTGATCACCAACCTCGCCGACGAGGCCGCGCTGGTCGGCAGGATGCGCGAGGCGCTCAACGGCGAACTGGTGCGCCGCCAGGAACTTCTGCGCAAGGCGGGCAACTACAGCTCCGCGCTGGACTACGAACGGGCGCGGGCGAACGGGACACCGCTGGCTCCCCTGCCCACGCTTTTCCTGGTGGTGGACGAATTCAGCGAGCTGCTCTCGGCGCACCGGGACTTCATGGACCTGTTCATCATGATCGGCAGGCTCGGCCGGTCGCTCGGGGTACACCTGCTGCTCGCTTCCCAGCGGCTGGACGAAAGCCGGATCCACCAGCTGGAATCGCATCTGTCCTACCGGATCGGCCTGCGCACCTTCTCCGCGATGGAAAGCCGCGGGGTGCTCGGCGTGCCGGACGCGTACCAGCTGCCGTCCGATCCGGGCAACGGCTTCCTCAAGAGTGGCACCGCGGCGCTCGACCGGTTCAAGGCCGCCTACGTCTCCGGGCCGCACCGGGTGGTGCGGCGGAACGTCGAACAAGCCGTGGTGGCACAACAGATCGTGCCGTTCACCTCGAAGTTCACCGCCCGCCGCGATCCCGGACCCGAACCGGTTCCGGTGCCCGAAGCCGAGCCGGAGGGTGCGGTGCCGAGCCTGCTGGAGCTGGCCGTCGACCGGCTCCGGGACAGCGGTCCCCCGGCGCACCAGGTGTGGCTGCCGCCGCTGGACGCGCCCGGCTCACTGGACGAACTGCTGCCGCCGCTCGTGGAGACCGCCGACCGCGGCCTCAGCGCGCGGGACTGGCCGGACGCCGGCGCGTTGACCGTGCCGATCGGCCTGGTCGACCGGCCGTTCGAGCAGACAAGGGATCCGCTGCTGGTCGATCTGGCGGGCAGCGACGGGCACGTCGCCATCGTCGGCGGGCCGCAGAGCGGCAAGAGCACGGCCCTGCGGACCCTGATCACCTCGCTGGCGCTGACGCACACACCGGCGGAGGTCCAGTTCTATTGCCTCGACTTCGGCGGCGGAACGCTGTCGAGCCTGCGGAAACTGCCGCATGTCGGCGGCGTGACCGGACGGCTGGACGTCGAGCGCATCCACCGCACCATCGGCGAGGTCACCGCGCTGCTGACGCGCCGGGAACGGTTCTTCACCGACCACGACATCGACTCGATGACCACCTACCGGCGCAAACGGGCGGCCGGCGAGTTCGCCGATCAGCGGCACGGCGACGTGTTCCTCGTGGTGGACGGCTGGTCCACCATCCGGCAGGACTTCATGGACCTGCTCCCGACGTTCGTCGAACTCGCCTCACGCGGTCTCAACTACGGCATCCACCTGATGCTGGCGTCGAGCCGGTGGAGCGAGATCATCAGCGCCGTACGCGACCTGGTCGGCACGCAGCTCGAACTGCGGCTCGGCGACCCGGTCGACTCGGTGATCAACATGCGAGCCGCGGCGACCGTCCCGAAGATCCCCGGCCGCGGCCTCACCGACAAGGAACTGCACTTCCTCACCTCCCTGCCGTCGATCGACGGCGCGGAGGGCGACGTCGCCGAGCACGTCGAGACCCTGGTGAGCCGGATCGCCGCGGCCTGGCCCGGCCCGTCCGCTCCCCCGGTCCGGATGCTGCCCGTGGTGCTGGACCGGGCCGAGCTGCCCGCGCCGGACGCGGACGTGCGGCTCGCCCTCGGCCTGGACGACCAGCGGCTCGAACCGCTGTGGCACGACTTCGAGGACAACCCGCACCTGATGGTGGTCGGGGACGTGGAGTCCGGGAAGACGAACCTGCTGCGGCTGGTGATCGACGGGATCACCCGGCGGTACGACCCGCAGGAGGCCCGGATCATCACGGTGGACTACCGCCGCGGCCTGTACGACGCCGTACCGCAGGAATACCGGCTGGGCTACGCGGTGTCCGGCGACTCGGTGCGGGACATGATCGACGGTGTCGCCCGCGCGGTGCGGACCCGGATCCCCGGGCCGGACATCACCCCGGCACGCCTGCGGTTGCGTGACTGGTGGACCGGGCCGCAGGTGTTCGTGGTGATCGACGACTACGACATGGTCGCGTCGTCGTCGAACGCACTGTTCCAGCAACTGTTCGACCCGTTGGCGCAAGGGAACGCGCTCGGTCTGCACCTGATCGTGGCCCGTGGCGCCAACGGTATCGGCCGCGGCGCGAACGATCCCTTGCTGCGGCGTCTCACCGAGGTCAACACCCCGGTGCTGCTGCTGTCCTGCCCCCTGTCGGAAGGCATGGTGTTCGGCGAGGTCCGGCCGCGCGTACTGACCCCGGGCCGGGCGCAGTACGTCACGCGGCGCGGGACGACCGTGGTGCAGACAGCGCTCTCGGCCCACGAAGCGGAGCTCGTCACGAAATGACCGGCCGCCGGTGCGGAGCCCCGGGTATGCCCCCAATGTGGCATTGGGGACGCTGACCGTCCCCAATGCCACATTGGGGGCATCAGACCGCGGCGCGAGCCGAAATCGCCACTAAAGCCCGCCGCTAACGGCCGGCACGCCACCCTCGCCGCCGCCCCCGCGGCACCACCACGGCCGCCGCCCCCAGCAGGCACACCGCCACCAGAACCCCGGCCACCACGGCGAAAGCCGACTGCCGGACCGGCGCGACGTCGGGCGGCGGCACCAGCGTCACCGGCTCCCGGCGCACCGCCCCGCCGCCGTCGGCCGTCGCGATCGAGGTCAGGGCCGCGAGCGGGTCGAGCACGGTGACACCGGCCTGCGGCGAGGCGGTGTCCCGCAGCCGCCGGGCGAGGTCGGCACCCGTCACCTCGCCCCGGTACGACCGGATCAGCGCCGCGGCGGCGGCCACGTGCGCGGCGGCGAACGCGGGACCGGCGCCGACGACCTGGCCACCGCCGGGTCCCTTGCCCACCACCAGGTTTCCCGGTGCGGCGAGGGCTCCTTCCGGCGGCGCGGTGTTCCCGCCCGGTTTTCCGTCCGGGCCGATGGCGGTCACCGCGAGCACCCCGGGGAACGCCGCCGGGTAGTACGGGCCGGGTGGGACGTCGCGTGCCGTGGTGAGATCCCGTCCCGCCGCGGCCACGATCAGCGCGCCCGCGGCGATCGCCCGGTCGACGGCCTGCCGCAACACCGGATCCGCCTCCGTGACGGCCGCCGCGACGCAGATGATCCGCACCCCCGCGCCGACAGCCGTGTCGAGCGCGCCGGCGATGTCCGACGCGGTCGCGGCCCCGAACTTGTCGGTACCCCGCACCGCGAGCACCCGCGCGCCGGGTGCGAGCCCGGAGAACCCGGCGCCGGACGACGGGGGCGCGGCGATCAGGCTCGCGACGACGGTGCCGTGCCCGACACAGTCCGTACCGGCCTCACCGATGGCGTCCGCGGGCAGTATCGACGTGTCGACACCGGTGTCCACCACCGCCACGGTCACACCCGTGCCGGTCGAGAGGGACCACAGCCGTTCGGCGCCGAGGTACGGAAGCTGCCACGGCGCCGAAGGGATCTTCTTGCCCGACGAAGCGGTGCACGGCTGCCCGGCCCGCAGCGTCTGCGGGATCTGCGGGAGTTCCCTGTCCTGCGCGGCCGCGGGGCCGCCGTTCGCCAGAAGGGCGAGCGTCGCGCACGCCACGGTCAGCTGTCGCCTCATCGTCCCAGTCCAGCACGCGCGGCCTCGGCCGAACACGAAGAAGGACCGGCAGTTTCCCGCCGGGTGAACCGTGCCGGACCTCCAGCGCGTTGTCCACGGTGGAGCCCGCAGAACGACGAGGGGAGCGCTCGTGTCACGGCACGTGCTCACAGTGGACCGCGATCAGGGGTATCGCACCATTTCGGCCGCGCTGCAGGACGCGCGCAACGGCACGGTGATCTCCGTGCTTCCCGGCCGCTACGACGAATCGCTGGTGGTGACGAAGGTGGTCACCATCGCGGCCAGTGACGTGCGCGGCAGTGTGGAGATCGTGGCGCGCAACGGCAGCGTGCTGCAGCTCGCCGCCGAAGCGGTGAAGCTCACCGGTCTGGTGCTGCGCGGTCAGCACGAGGAACTGCCCGCGGTCGACGTGGCGCGCGGCCAGGCCGCGGTAGAGGACTGCGAGATCATCGGCGCCGCCTGGACCGCCGTGCTGGCCCGCAATTCGGGCTCGCTGGCGATGCGCGGCTGCCGGGTGACCAATCCCGGCGGCGCGGGGATCGTCGTCACCTCGCCCGCTCCCAGCACGATCGAGGACTGCGTCGTCGAACACGTCCAGACGTCCGCCGTGGTGATCGCCGAACGCGGCAACCCGACGGTCCGCGACTGCACCCTGAGGCACGCCAAGGGCAACGGCGTCTGCGCGAACGGACAGGCACAGGGCACCATCCAGCACTGTGACATCTCCGCCACCGAGCGGCCGGGGATCGCCCTCGAAGAGGACAGTGCGACGAAGGTGCTCGACACCACCATCCGGGACAGCACGAGCGGTGTCTTCGTCAGCACCCATTCCTCACCGGTGCTCGAAGAATGCCGTGTCACCAACACCACCGGCGACGGGATCACCGTCGCCGACGGCGCGGATCCCCTGCTGCGCCGCTGCCGCACGGCCAAGACCGGCGGTGTCGGGGTGCGGGTCACCGGCCGGTCCCGCGGCACCTTCGAGGACTGCGAGGTCGCCGACGCGACCGGCGCGGGCATCCACGTCGACGAAGCGAGTGGCCCCTCGTTCCATCGCACGGCCGTCCGCGGCGGCTCGTCGGCGGGCCTGCTGCTCACCGACGGCGCGACGGCCGAGTTCGAACGGGTGGAGGTCCATGACGTCGCGGGCGACGGCGTGCTGGTGGAGGCGGCGGCCAACCCGCTGCTTCGCCGCGCGACGCTGAACGGCTGCCGCGGCAACGGCATCGAGGTCACCGGGAACGGCCGCGGCAGACTGGAGGACTGCGAGGTCCGCGACGCCAAGAAGGCCGGTCTGAGTGTCTCCGAGGGCGGAAGTCCTTACGTCAGCACGCTCCGGGTGTTCCAGCCGGGACAGTCCGGTGTCCTGATCGGACCGGGCGGCGTCGGCTCGCTCCGTGACTGCGAGATCGTCGAAGCGGGCGAAGACGGAGTGGTGGTGAGCGACGGCGGCGAACTCACGCTGTCCCGGTCCACGGTCCGGCGCTCCCGGGGCCACGGCGTGCGGGTGGAGGCAGGCGCGCGGGCGAAGCTGACGGCCGACGACGTCAGCGGCAACCGCCGCGACGGCGTGCGAATCGAGTCATCCGACGCGGTGAGCGTGGTGGACTGCACCGCCTCCGACAACACCGGGGGCGGCCTGCGGGTCACCTTGCCCAGCGCCCGGCTGTCGGTGGAAAACCTGACCAGCAACGGCAACGGCGGCCCGGACACCGACGGCAGCACGGCGAGCACGGTTGAGGTCGCGGAAACCGGCGCGACGGGCGCGGCACCGCGGCAAGCGGAAGACGAGGACGCGCCGCTCGCGAAACTGGACGCGCTGGTCGGCCTCACCGGCGTCAAACATCAGGTGAAGACGCTGGTGAACCTCAACAAGATGGCCCGCCGACGTGAGCAGGCCGGCCTCGTCGCGCCGCCGACCAGCAGGCATCTCATCTTCGCCGGACCGCCCGGTACCGGAAAGACGACCGTCGCCCGGCTCTACGGCAGCATCCTCGCCGAACTCGGCGTGCTGCGCGAAGGCCACCTGGTCGAGGTCGCCAGGGCCGATCTGGTCGCCCAGATCGTCGGCGGGACGGCGATCAAGACCACCGAGACCTTCACCAAGGCGCTGGGCGGTGTGCTGTTCATCGACGAGGCGTACACCCTGACGGCGCAGGGCAAGGGCAGCGGGCCGGACTTCGGCAAGGAAGCCGTCGACACCCTGGTCAAGCTGATGGAGGACCACCGCGACGACCTCGTGGTGGTCGCCGCGGGCTACTCGCCGGAGATGACCGCGTTCCTGCAGTCCAACCCCGGGCTCGCGTCCCGGTTCACCCGGACCATCGAGTTCGAGAACTACGCCACCGACGAACTGGTGACGATCGTCGAGCGAATGTGCACCGCTCACCAGTACCAGGTGCCCGAGGACACCAGGAACGCCCTGTCCGTCTACTTCGGACGGTTGGAACGCGGTGAGGACTTCGGTAACGGGCGGGCCGCGCGCAAGGTGTTCGAGGAGATGGTGGACCGGCAGGCGTTCCGTCTCGCGAGCGAAGAGGACGCGGACGACCAGAGCCTTTCGCTCCTGCTCCCCGCCGACGTGCCCGGTGGCGCGGCGGCCGGCGCGGAGGCCGGTGACGACGGCGCGCTGACGGCGTTGCGGACACGGCTCGACTCGATGATCGGCCTGACCGGGGTGAAGGACGCGATCAACGACCTGGTGAACCTGATCGCCACCGCCCGGCAGCGGCGCCAGGCCGGTCTGCCGGTCCCCGCGATCAGCAATCACCTGGTGTTCGCCGGCGCGCCCGGTACCGGCAAGACCACCGTGGCGAGGCTCTACGGCGAACTGCTCGCCGCGCTGGGCGTGCTGCGCAAGGGCCATCTGGTCGAGGTCGCCCGTGCCGACCTCGTCGGTCGCTACGTCGGGCACACCGCGCACCTGACCAGGGAGGCGTTCGAAAGCGCGCGTGGTGGCGTGCTGTTCATCGACGAGGCGTACGCCCTCACACCGGCGGGCGCCACGGGTGGCGACTTCGGGCAGGAAGCCGTGGACACCCTGGTCAAACTGATGGAAGACCACCGGGACGACACGGTGGTGATCGTCGCCGGTTATTCGGCGGAGATGCGGACGTTCCTCGCCTCCAACACCGGTCTCGCCTCCCGGTTCTCGCGGCACATCGAGTTCGAGAACTACAGCACCGACGACCTGGTGACCATCGTGCACCGGATGGCGACGACGAACGGCTACGAGTGCGCCCCGGAGACGGTCATCGCGCTGCGGCGGCATTTCGCGGACGTGGACCGCGGCGCGGCGTTCGGCAACGCGCGCTACGCCCGTCAAGTGATGGAGATCATGATGACCCGGCAGGCCGGGCGGCTCAGCACCACGGGCGCCCCCACCGTCGCCGACCTGCGGCTGTTGTCCCCCGCCGATCTCCCCTGACCTTTCAGCGGCGCGGTGCCGGTGGCAGGATGGCCGCCATCGGCACGGCGTCGCTGAAAGGGGCTCTACTGCGTGGGTACGACCGCGTTCGGTGACTTCCTGCGCTTCTACCGGCTGCGCATCCCCATGACCCAGGAAGAGTTCGCGGAGCGGACCGGGATCAGCGTGCGCAGCATCAGCGACATGGAACGCGGACGCGTCCGCACCCCCCAGCGGCGTACCGCGGAACTACTGGTCGCGGGACTCGGCCTGGCAGGCAAGGAAGCCGCTGACTTCGGCGAGCTGGCCCGCTCCGGGCGCCGGTCGCCCGCGCCGTCGGAGACCCCGGCACCGGAGAGCGAACCCGAAACGCCGAGGTCCTTCGTCGCCGCCCTCCCGCCCGACCTCACCGAACTGACCGGACGGGAAGCCGAACAGCGGCTCCTCGACGACGTCGCGCGGGACGCCGAATCCTCGGCGCGCCTGCAGGTCGCGGTGATCCACGGTCTGCCGGGCGCGGGCAAGACCGCGCTCGCCGTGGACGCCGGGCACCGGCTCTCCCGGCACTTCGGCGACGGCTGCCTGTTCCTCGACCTGCGCGGCATGGACCTCCAGCCGCTCAGCCCGGAGCGCGCCGTGCACCGGCTCCTGCGCGGATTCGGCGTGGACGAACGCCGGCTCCCCAACGATCCCGAAGACCGGCTGGCCCTCTATCGCTCCCTGGTGCACGACCGCGAAGTGCTGCTCATCCTCGACAACGCCGCCGACGAGGCCCAGGTACGGCCGCTGCTGACCACCAGTCCCGGGTCCATGGTGCTGGTGACGAGCCGGAACACCCTCGCCGGACTGGACGCGCGGCACCGGATCGCCCTCGGTTCGCTGTCCGGGGACGAGTCGGTGGAACTGCTCGGCGTGATCGCCGGGAAGCGACGGCTGAGCGGCGAACCGGAGGCGGCGCGGCGGGTGGCGAAGCTCTGCGGCGGTGTGCCACTCGCGTTGCTCATCGCGGGAAACCGGCTGGCCAGCCGTCCTCAATGGACGATCGCGCACCTCGCCGACCAGCTGGAGGACGAACGGCGGCGGCTGTCCGTGCTCACCGCCGGCGACCTCCAGGTCCGTGCCGCCTTCGGACTTTCCTACCGCCACTTGACTCCCGACGTCGCGAAGGTGTTCCGGCTGCTGGCGCTGGTGCCCGGTTCGGACACCTCCGTCGAACTCGCCGCGGTGGCCTGCGGGCAACCGTCGGACGAGGTCGAAGCAGCGCTGGAGAAGCTGGCCGACGCCAGCCTTCTGGGCTTCAGCGGCACATCCGGCCGGTACACCAGCCATGACCTGCTGCGCGTCTACGCCATGGAGCGGCTCGAAACCGCCGAGCGCGCCGAGGACGTGCACGCCGCCGGTGAGCGAGTCCGGAAGTGGCTGCTGACGGTGGCGACAAAGGCCGCGCAGTTCTTCGACCACGACCGACCGGAGGTGACGGTCGCCGTCGACGGGCCCGATCCCGTGCACGACCGGGATTCCGCGGCCAGGTGGCTGGCGCGGGAGCAGACCCACTGGCGCGGCGCGCTGCGCGCGGCCGTGGCGCGGGGCGAACACCGCCGGGTCCTCGATCTGGCCGAGGCGATGCACTGGTACTCGGATCTGCGCGGTACCGGCGATCTGTGGCTCGAGGTTTTCCGGGGAGGCGCGGCGGCGGCGCAGGCGCTGGGTGACGTCAAGTCCGCGGCCGAGCAGCTGAACTACGTGTCATGGGCGCTCTACGCGCTTTGCGGGGAACCGCGTGAAGCACTGGCCGCGCACAAGCTCGCGGTGGCGGCGGCGGGCGACGCGGGAGACGTCATCACGGAGGCGTGGTCGCTGTACTACGGGTCGGCCATCACCCGGCGCCTCGGTTCGCCCCGTGAGGCCGCTCGGATCGGCAGGCGGGCGGTGGAACTGTTCGAGCAGGCCGGCTATCCGAACGGTCACCATCTCGCGTTGTCCCTTCTGGGCAGCATGCTGCACACTCTCGGCGAGTTCGGCGAAGCCGTGGCCGTGCAACGGCGAAGCGAGGCCTACTACCGGGGTTCGGCCACCGCGCCCGGCAACGACGAACTGCTGTCCATGGTCCTGACCAGGCTCGCCGACAGCCTGGCGGCGAGCGGGGACGTCGCGGCCGCACTGGAACTGCTCGCGGAGGCCGAGGCGTTGTTCCGCAGGCACGACGCGATGTTCGGGGTGGCGCGGACGCAGCACCTGCGCGGGCGGGTGCTGTCCAGGGCCGGACGGCTCAGGGAAGCCGAAGAACAACTTCGGTCCGCCCTCGCCGAGGAACGCCGGTCCGAAACGAAGATCGAGATCATGGTCGAGCTGGCCGAAATCGCCGACGCCGCCGCCGACCCGGAGGAAGCCCGGCGGCACCGGGTGCGTGCCCTCGCCGAATGCGCCAGGTACGAGACCCCTCTCGCCAGGAGCATGGCCCGCAAACTGGCGGGCACGCTCGGCGTCGCCGTCTGAGTCACCAGCCGGCGGCGGTGACTCCGTTGCAGGCGAGCACCTCCGTCATCGCGATCCGCGCGTGGTGCACCCGCGATTTGACCGTGCCGACCGGCACCCCGATGCTCACGGCCGCGCGTTGCCGGGTGCGGTCGTGCCGGTAGATCTGTTCGAGGGCTTCGCGCTGCGTCGGCGTCAGCTGGGCCAACCCCTCTTCGAGAACACACCGTTCGACGACCTCGTCGGCGAAGTCGGTACCGCCCGGCAGCAGATCGAAGTCGTCGTCGCCGAACACGACCGGCCGGGCGTTGTCGCGGCGGGACCAGTCGACGATGAGGTTACGGGCGACCGTGAAAAGCCAGCCTCGGACCGAACTCCCCTTCCCGGCGAGGGTCTCACTGTTCCGCCAGGCACGGAACAGGCATTCCTGCACGACGTCCTCGGCCCGATGCGGGTCTGTGGGCAGCAGGCGGCGGGTGAACCGCAGCAGGTGCTCGCGGTGCTCCGCGTGCAAGGACGCCAGGAAGGCGTTGCCGTCGGACGGCGATGGCGCCCGGCCCGCCAGTGCGGTCACCCCGGTGACACGGTTGCTCGCCACGCTGACCTCCCGGTGATCGGCGGCTTCGATGGACTCAATTCCACCTTCGGACCCGCTCGGCGACCATGAGGAAGAACCGGCAGAAGTGACGACCGGGGCGTTCTTCCGGGCGCGAGGCCGGCTTCTGCTCAGCTGTAATTCAGCTAACGACGAGATGAGCTCCTGTTCAGCGCGCCAGAGGCGGCGGATACGGTCCTCGGCATGACTCTGCGAGCCGCGGCGGTGCGGCGGAAACCGGTCGCCGATCTGATCGCCGACAGTGAGCACGGCACGCTGAAGCGCTCCCTCGGGCTCGGGCAGCTGACCATGCTCAGCATCGGCGCGACGCTGGGCAGCGGGATCTTCGTCGTGCTCGGCGAAGCGGTGCCCGTGGCGGGCCCGGCGGTCGTGCTGTCGTTCGTGCTCGCCGGGATCACCGCGCTGTTCTCCGCGCTGTCCTACGCCGAACTCGCCGGAATGATCCCGGTGTCCGGTTCGTCCTACTCCTACGCCTACGCCACACTCGGCGAACTGGTCGCCTGGGTCTGCGGCTGGTGCCTGGTGCTCGAATACGGCGTCTCGGTGGCGTCGGTGGCCGTCGGCTGGGGGCAGTACCTCAACGAGCTGCTACGGCTGGCGTTCGGTTTCGCCATCCCCGACGCGTTCAGCCAGCCGCCGGGTTCGGGCGGGATCGTCAACGTCCCGGCCATCGTCGTCGTGCTGCTCGCCATGTTCCTGTTGCTGTCCGGCGCGAAGGAGAGCGCGCGGGCCAACGCGATCATGGTCGTGGTCAAGGTCGGCACGCTGGTGCTGTTCTGCGCGATCGCGTTCTCCGCGGTCCGGGCGGCGAACTTCGCCCCGTTCCTGCCGCTCGGCCTGGCCGGGCTGAGCGCCGGCGCCGCGAAACTGTTCTTCTCCTACATCGGTTTCGACGCGGCCTCCACGGCGGGCGAAGAGGCGAAGAACCCGCAGCGGGATCTGCCGAGGGCGATTTTGCTCTCGCTCGCGATCGTCACCGTGCTGTACTGCCTGGTCGCCGTGGCGGCCGTGGGCGCGCTGCCGTGGCAGGAGTTCGACGGCAAGGAGGCCGCGCTCTCGCACGTGCTCGGCGCCGTTTCCGACAACCCGCTGTGGGCCGGGCTACTGGCCGTCGGCGCCATCGTGGCGATCTCCAGCGTCGTGCTGACCGTCCTCTACGGACAGACCCGCATCCTGTACTCGATGTCCCGTGACGGCCTCGTCCCCGCTTCGCTGTCCAAAGTGGACCCCAAGACCGGCACTCCGCGGATCAACACCCTGGTGGTCTCGGGCTTCGTCGCGACGCTGGCCGCGTTCATCCCGCTCGGGAAGCTGGCCGACGCCACCAGCATCGGCACGCTGTTCGCCTTCGGGCTGGTGAACGTCGCCGTCCTGCTGCTGCGAAAGCGGCAACCGGAGGCCCCGCGCTCGTTCCGCGTGCCGTTCTCCCCCGTCACGCCCATCCTCGGCGTCCTGTGCTGCGGTTACATGATGCTCAGCCTGGACGGCGCGACCTGGATCGTCTTCGCCGGCTGGATGGCGCTAGGCCTGCTGATCTACTTCGGTTACAGCATGCGCCGATCCCGGCTCGCCGCGGATTCGCCCGTTCGCCGCCATAATTCCTAGCCTGTACAGCCGTAGTACGAGCCGGATCATTGAATTAACGGTGATCGGTAGGGGACACTTCCGACCGACCCACGGAAAACCCTACCGTGAACCGAGGTCCTTATGCGCCGATATGGCATTACCGTGCTGACCGCGTGCCTCGCCCTGTCCCTCACCCCATTTCCTGTCTCCGCCCAAGAGACGGCGACCGCCCGCGCTCCCTTCTGTTACGAGGAACCCGTACAACCGAAAGCCGACGTAAGTGACATAAAGGCCGGTTTCCAGTCCACGAAGTGGTTGCAGACGATCCAAGCCGTGTACAAGCGGCGCTGGCCCAGCGGCGAAGGCCTCGCGATCGCTCAGGCCAAGGACAAGTACTTCAGCCAGTTCGTGAACAAGACCAGCTTCAACGCGCTCGCCGAATCCCTGATGGTGGCGATCCACGAAGAGACCCACATGTGGGATCTGGATCCTTCGAGAACCTCCTGGGACGTGTACGTCTCCGCGTGGATCGACGCTTCCCGCAAGGCGATGAAGGTGCCGATCCACGGCGGCTTCCCGCGCCGCGAAATACTGCCGCTCATCACGGACGGTCTCACGCGTTCGATGGACGACATCTACCTGCGGGACCAGCAGCAGGGGTCGTACCGGATGCAAGGGGTGATCGCGGAACTCAACGCCGGACTCATGGGATTGCCCGCCGCGACCGTCGTCGCCGAGTACATCCAGGGAGTGGGCGCGAGCAATTCGCGGGACATCGCGGCCACGAACATGCGCTACCTCCAGCTCTACCTGCGCGTGGCCAAGGCGAACCATCCCGATTACTGGGCCAAGATCAAGGCCCAGCCCCAATTGCGCGAATTCGTGCTCATCGAATTCCTCCGGACGGCCTACTGGCTGGATCAATCCGCACCCCACGCCGCGAAACTCGGCAGTGCGGACGTGGCCAAGATCGTCGCCAAGAACTACGCCCCGGAGAACGTCGCGATCATCGAGGAGTTCACCGGCGCCAAGGTGAACACGGGTACGTCCAGGAACTGCACGATCTGACGCCGGGCAGGCAGTCGTGCCGGTACCGCATCGGTACAGGTGGTCGTGAGTGGCGATTCGGGTCAGAACCAAGGGTGTCTTAGGTACCTATGTGGTTCAGGCTTTGGTCGATGCCAGGCCTCGGTCCGTGAAGGCCTCCTTGAGGGACCCAGAGTCCCTCAAGGAGGCCTTCACGGACTCGGCCATCGCCACCGTTCGCCCCGCATACACCAGCAGTCACAGCAGCCGCGCGTGAAGGACCCCATCCTTGCGCCAAGTACATGAAGGACCCCATCCTTGCGCCTAAGTACAGGAAGGGGTCCTTCATGTACTTCAGGCAGCACGCAAGAAGCACCACAGGTCACGCAGTAGGTACCTGAGCAGAGGCTCGCCAGAACCCGAATCGCCACCCACGACCCCCGCCTCCCCTACGGCACGAACACCGGCTGGTCCAGCGCCCAGAGCCAGGAGCCGTCCGGCTGACGGCGGGCGACCTCGATGGTCGTCTCACCGGTGGTCAGCGTGGACGCGGTGAGCGCCAGGTCGCCGCCCACCAGCGCCGGATGCTGCCTGCCCGGCAGGAGTTCCGGCGCGGCCGCGACGAACTCCTCGTACACCTTGCGGATCTCCGCGTGCCCGGTCGCGATGTTGCCCGGCGGGAACGCCAGTACGGCGTCCGGTTCGTACAACGCCACCAGTCCGTCGACATCGCCCGCGTTGCCTCGCTCGATGAAGAACTTGCCCAGATCGTTCGGCTCGGTGGCCACAGTCCTGCTTGTCATGCGGATGAGCCTCGCAGCGAATCACGACATCCTGTGTCGTGTATTCCGCTAGAGTTTTCCCATGCGTGCCGACCGGCTGGTCTCGCTGGTGTTGCTGCTGCGGCACCGCGGCCGGCTGTCCGCGACCACACTCGCCCGCGAGCTGGAGGTCTCCACCCGCACCGTGCTTCGCGACATCGAGGCGTTGTCCGCGGCGGGTGTCCCGGTCTACGCCGAACGCGGCAGGCACGGCGGTTTCGCTTTGCTGCCCGGTTTCCAGACCGAACTCACCGGGTTGAACCACGACGAGGCGCTCGCGCTGCTGATCACCGGGTCACGGCGCGGCGCGCAGGCGTTCGGCCTCGGCTCGGCGCTCGCCTCGGCCATGCTCAAGGTGATCGACGCGCTGCCGGAAAGCCAGCGGGACACCGCGGCGGGTGCGGCCAGGCGGCTGCTCGTCGACCCGGAGATCGACCTCCTCTCCCGTCGCGAGGCCGCCGAGGAGGTGTCCGACGCGATCGTCGCCGAGGTCCGGCGGGCGGTGTTCGCCGGGCACAAGCTGCGCATCCATTACGCGCCGACGGGGCGGGCGGCGCAGTGGCGCACGGTGGACCCGATCGGGCTGGTCACCGTCCGGGACCGGGGTTACCTGCTGGCCACGAGATCCGGTGAGGACCGCACCTACCGGCTGTCCCGGCTGCGGGCCGCCGAGGAACTTCCGGAACCGGCGCAACGACCGGACCGGGTCGATCTGGACCGGGTCTGGCAGGAACGCAGCACGCGGTTCCGGACCGGCGGCGACCAGGTCGCCGTGCGGGTGCGCGTGGCCCCGGGGCGGCGGGAAGACCTGGTGGGCACCGCGCTGGCCGTCCTCGCGGAGGAAACCGACGAGGACGGCGGGCTGCGACTGGAGGTGACCTTCCAGGACGCGCGCCACGCCGAATGGGCGTTGTGGCAGCTCTCCACGGACGCGGAAGCCCTCGCCCCGCCGTGGTTACGCGCCTCCCTGCGCGACCGCGCCGCCGCGATCACCAGCCGCTACGACGCGCCGTCCTGACTCCGGTGGCTTGTCGGCCGCCCGGCCGGTGCCCCCAATGTGGCATTGGGGACGCTGAGTGTCCCCAATGCCACATTGGGGACACTCCTCGGCGCGCGCCGATCTCCGTATCCGCGCGAGCCCTGCCGCCTTTTCGTCCTCGGTGACATCGGGCTTGAGAGTGAACCCGATGCAGTGGGAGATCTTCGGATTCCCTTTCACACGGAAGCGAAAGCGGCGGCGTGGTCGCGGGCGAAGTCGACGATGTCCCGCGCGGGTTTCCCGGTGAGATCGGCGACGGACGTGTGGACTTCGGCGGCTTCGCCTCTGGCGTAGTGGGCGTAGTCCTCGACGAGGCCCTCGATCTGCCAGGGTGGGAGCAGACCGGTCAGCGCGGCGGCGAACTGATCGGCCGTCGTGTCGTGGAAGGTGACGCTCCGCCCGGTGGCCGTGGAGAGCGCGTCGGCGATCTGGCCGTGGGTCACCGCGCGGGGTCCGGTCAGCGTGTAGGTGCGGCCGGCATGTCCCGGACCGGTCAGCGCGGCCGCGGCGGCTTCTGCGATGTCCCGGGTGTCGATGGCGCTGACTGCGGCGTCGCCGATGGGCGCGGCGAAGAAGCCCTGCGAGATGGTGCCGGCGAAGGCGAGCAGCGCTTGCAGGTAGAGGTTGGGGCGCAGCACGGTGTGCTCCAACCCCAGTGATCCGACATGTGCCTCGACTTCGGCGTGCCACCGCAGGAATCGCACCGGCGAGTCCGCCTCTGCCGCGTACTGCGAGAGCAGCACGAGCCGGTTCACGCCGGCGTCCCGGGCGAGGTCGGCGAACCTCATCTGGAGTGAGGCGGCGTCCGGCGCGGAGGGGCTGTTGAGGAAGGCCGCGTCGACGCCTCGCAGCGCCGCGGTGACCGATCCGGGATCACGCAGGTCGGCGACCACGGTTTCGGCGCCGGGAACGAGGTGACCCGGGTCGCGGGTCATGGCGCGGACGGTGACCCCGCGGGCCTGAAGGGCGGGGATCAAGGCGGATCCGACGGTTCCGGTCGCGCCGGTCACCAGCACGGTGTCCATGGTGGAGTGTCCTTTCGTTGCGGAGATCAGTGTCGTGTCCTTGCCGCGGGAACGAGCGACACCGCGAGGGCGATGACCGGCGGCGGTGAGCGCCAGCCCCTGACGGATGGTGGACCCGGCGAGGTTCACCATCGCAGGCGTCGAGAATGACCAGGAACATGGCGGTCGCCAGGCCGATCATCGCGACCCCGCGCCCTGTCCGTGTCGTCGCTCGTACTGTCATGCCGAAACGATCGCGCGGGAACCACTCCGCTCGCGTCGGTGACAATCGCCTAGTTCACCTCGCTAGGGTTCGGACCATGGCCCCGACGTCCTCCCGCTCGCTCGTCGGCAGGCGGGACGAGATCGATCGCCTCCTCGCCCTTGTCCACGCGGCGGGCCGCGGCGAGGGCGGGGTGCTCGTCCTCCGCGGTGAGCCCGGCATCGGCAAGAGCGCGCTGCTGGACCACGTCGCCCACGCGACGGCGGAGAAGTTCCAGCTCATCCGCGCGTCCGGTTCGGAGTTCGAGGGTGAACTGCCCTTCGCCGCGCTGCATCAGCTGTGCGTCCCGGCGCTGGCGCGTCTCGACACGCTGTCCGCTCCTTACCGTGACTCCCTCCTCGTCGCGTTCGGGCTGGCCGACGGCGCGCCGGACCCGTTCCGCGTCGGTCTCGCCGCGCTCGAACTGCTGGCCACCGCCGCGGGGACGCGGCCGATGCTGTGTGTGGTCGACGACGCGCATTGGCTGGACACCGCCTCGGCGAGGGCGTTGACGTTCCTGGCGAGACGGATCGCGGCCGAGCCGATCGCGATGGTGTTCGCGGCCCGCGACCGGAAGCCGGTCCGCGGGCTGGACGAGCTGCCCGGGTTGACGGTCGGTGGCCTGAGCGACGCGGACGCGCGTGCCTTGCTGGCCGAGGAGAAGACCGTGACGTTGGACGAGCGGGTGCGTGATCGCCTGCTCGCCGAGGCACGCGGCAATCCGCTGGCCCTGATCGAACTGCCGAAAGCGGGTGGCTTCGCGCTGCCGGCGCCGTCGCCGATCGCGAGCCGGATCGAGCGGAGTTTCCTGGCGAGGATGGCGGAACTGCCCGCGGACGCGCGGCACCTGCTGATCCTCTCGAGCGCCGACCCCACCGGCGACCCCGCCCTGCTGTGGGCGGCCGCACGGCGGTGGGACCTCGACGTGCCCGCCGCGAGCGCCGCCGCCGAAGCGTCCGGGCTGATCGTGTTCGACACGCGGGCGCGCTTCTGTCATCCGCTGGCGCGCTCGGCGGCGTACCGCGCGGCCGAGCCGGAGCGGCGCCGCGCGGCCCATCGGGCGCTGGCCGAGGTCACCGATCCGGAAGCCGCGCGAGACCGGCGGGCCTGGCACCGTGCTCAGGCCACCACCGGACCGGACGAGCAGGTCGCGGCGGAGCTGGAACTGTCGGCGTCGCGTGCGCAGGCACGCGGGGGTGTCGCGGCCGCCGCCGCTTTCCTCGAACGCGCGGCGGCGCTGTCACTCGACTCCGCCAAGCAGACCGAACGCACGCTCGCGGCGGCGCGGACGACGCTCGAGGCGGGCGGGACGGACGCGGCGGCGGATCTGCTGGCCAGCGTCGACACCGAAAGCCTGGCTGTCCCCCAGCACGCGTCGGTGGACTTGCTGCGCGGGCGGATCGCCTTCGTGCAAGGCGCGGAGGGTTTCGTCCGCGGGCCGGAACTCATCCTGCGGGCCGCGCAACGGCTCGCCGGAGTCGACCCGGAGCGGTCGCGGGAGTGTTTCGTCACGGCGCTGGAGATGGGGCTCGTCGTCGGAAGGGCCGCGGGCGTCCTGGACCGGGTCCTCGACGCGGCCCGCTCGGCACCACCGGTGTCCGGGCCGCCGGATCTTCTCGGCGCGCTCGTGCGGTTGACCACCGAGGGACACCACGCCGGCGTACCGGCGCTTCGCCGGGTCCTCACCGGCGACGACGCCGGCTGGACCAGGACACCGGCCTTGGCCACCGTGCTCGCGGGTGAACTGTGGGACATCGAGCTGCACGCGACGATCGTCGGCTGGCTGGTGCGGACCGGGCGAGGCACGGGAGCGCCGATGACCATCCGGCTCGGCCTGTCGCAGGTGGCGCTGCACGCGGTGCTCACCGGGAAGTTCGGGCAGGCGATGGCCGCGATCGCCGAAGAGGAAGCGATCGCGGACGCCGTCGGCGATCCGCCGCAGCTCTACCCGAGAGTGCATCTGGCGGCGATGCGGGGCCGCCGTCAGGAGATGCTCGACCTGTTCGCCGAGGCGACGAGCCAGGGCAACGGCCAGCTGACCGCGAACGCCCACTGGGCCACGGCCGTGTTGTACAACGGGCTCACCGAGTACCCGGCGGCGCTGGACGCGGCGAAGCGGGCCGTGGCGAGCGGCGACCTTTTCCTCGCCGGTATCGCGCTGCCCGAACTGGTGGAAGCCGCCGTCCGGTGCGGTGAGGACGACGTCGCCCGGTCCGCGCTGGACTCGCTGGCCGACCGCACGGAACCCGCGGGCACCACGTTCGCCCTCGGTGTCATGGCGGGTGCGCGGGCGCTGGTCAGCGACTCCGAAGACGACCACCGGGAAGCCCTCGAACACCTGGCTGATGGCCCGCTCGCGGTGCATCTCGCGCGGGCGCACCTGCGGTACGGGGAGTGGCTGCGCCGCGCGGGGCGCCGTCGCGACGCACGCGAACAGCTGCGCGCCGCGCACGAAAAGCTGTCGGAGATCGGGCTGGAGGCGTTCAGCCGGCGGGCCGCCGACGAACTGCGCGCGACCGGGGAGGTGGCCCGAAGCCGCTCCGAACGCTCCTACGACCACCTGACCATGCAGGAGACGCACATCGCGCGCCAGGTCGCGGCGGGCGCGACTTCGAAAGAGGTGGCCACGCGCCTGTTCCTCAGCCCTCGCACGGTGGACGCCCACCTCCGCAACATCTTCCGCAAGCTCGGGATCACCTCGCGCCGGCAGTTGCGGGACATGCCCGACCTCCGCGACGCGGATCAATAACGCGAGGAAAAGGGTCCGGCGCCGAAGGACGCTTTCCCCGCATGCCATGCGACGAAAGCTCCCTTCACCACACGAGACGCGGGGAAAGTCCCCTTCGGCCGCGTATGCCAGAATCGCGTTCCGGTAAGACGCGCTTTCCCGTACCCCGCCGGACAGGAAAGATATCTTTGGAGTGAACATGTCCCGGATCGATTCGCCAACGGCTTGCGAACCGAATATTCGACGCCCACTCTGGGTTCGGCTATTCGACTCGCGGGCTCTGAGGGGGAGCGATGCGGTTCTACGACACCGAGTACCCGGCCGCCGTCTTTCGGGAAGCGGACTGGATTCGTTCGAGTTACAGCGGGCCCAATGGGGGAACCTGCGTGGAGGTGAATCTCGGCGACCGCGCCGTCACCGGGGTGCGCGACAGCAAACTCGGGCGGCGTTCGCCGATACTGGCCTTTCCCGCCCGCAGTTGGCAGGCCCTGCTCGAGGTCCTGAAGGGGCGCGACCGGCCGTCGCCCCGGGACGGTGCGGGCGGTGACCGTGGACGATCGGCAACCACCCACGGACCAGACCGTTCGCCGTGATCTCGGCGAGTTGCTGACCGCCGCGCGGAAGAACGCGGGCAAGCGGCAGGTCGACATCCAGCGGCTGATCGGGAAGTCGCAGAGCACGGTGACGAAGATCGAGCACGGGACCACGTCGATCTCCCACGAGGACCTGGGCCTCTGGATCACCGACTGCGCGGTGGAAAGCCGGCTTTCCGAGACGATGTGGATGCTGTGGAGCAGGGCGAACGCGCCTCGGCGCGTCTGGTCCGGCGAACGGATCGGCACCCCGGAATGGTTCGTGAAGGTACTGGCGACGGAGGCACGAGCCGCGGAAGTCCACTCCTGGACCGGCGAGCGGATCCCCGGCCTGATCCAGAGCGAGGCCTACATGTACGACCAGTTCGGCGGCACCGGGCTCAGCATGGAGGTCTCGCCGAGGTTCACCCAGCGCGTGAAGCGGCAGGAATTGTTCAACCATCCCGCCAAGGATTTCGTGTTCGTGATCAGCGAAGCCGCGCTCGACCGGTTGTGCGCGCAAAAGGACGACATCATCGAAGACCAACTCGGTCATATGCTGTCACTGACCCGGCGTGCCAATGTCACCATTCGCTACGTCCCCTACCGCGCGGCCGCGTATGTCGATCCGGATTTCATCATCTTCCGTCGCGCGGACCACGGAAAAGACATCGGCTACAGCGAGAACAGCGCCGGTATCGACTGGTCGACCCGGCGGTCCATCAAGACCTACGCCAAGGCTTGGGACGCACTGCTGGACACCGCCGCCACCGCGGACGAGACCCGTTCGGAATTGCACCGCCGGTATCAGCGGCAAAGGTCCGTCGACCCCGATCGCGAGTGAGCCTTCCTTCGAGTGCCGTCTATTGCGTCAGGTCACTCGGCCGCTACGTTCGGTCGAGAGGTTCAGGGTGGAGACGAGGAAGGGAATGGCCGTGGCCGAAGAGGCGTATCCGCCACCGGGGATCGACATGCGCAAACCCAGCGTCGCCCGGGTTTACGACTACTACCTCGAAGGCACGGCCTCCTGGGCCATCGACCGGAAATTCGGTGACCGGGTGCTCGGCGAATTCCCGATGCTGCGGCCGATCGCCAAGGCCAACCGCGTTTTCCTGCACCGGGTCGTCCGCCATCTCCTGCGCCTGGGGATCACCCAGTTCATCGACATCGGCGCCGGACTGCCCACCATGCGGCACGCCCACCAGGTCGCCGACGACGTGGCGCCGGGCAAGGCACGCGTGGTGTACGTCGACTACGAGCCCGTCGCGGTGACCCATTCCCAAGCCCTGCTGGAAGAACACGGCGATCCCCGGCGCCACGCCGCCGTCCACGCCGACCTGCGCGCGCCCGACCGGCTGTGGGCCAAGGTCGCCGAGCAGAAGATCCTCGACCTCGACGAACCCGTGGCCGTGCTGCTCATCGCGGTCCTGCACGTCCAGCAGCCGGCTTCCTCGCGCAGTGGCGACACCGGCGACGTCGGCCCCGCCTCCGTCGAACGCTATCGGGAACTCGTGCCGAGCGGTTCCTATCTGGCGATCTCCCATATCACCGACGAAGGTGTGCCGCCGGAATACGAAAAGCCGCTGGTGAAGCTCAAGGAACTGTACGACGGCGGCAGCAGTCCGGTGATCTGGCGAAACCACGGCGAGATCCGGGAATTGTTCGGTGAATTCGACCTTCTCCCGCCAGGATTGACCTGGACCACGCAGTGGCATCCCGAAGACGCGAGCCCGGCCGAACCGGAGATCACGTTCGCGACCCCGAACGGCTCGCTCATCCTCGGCGGTGTCGGCCGGAAGCCCTGAAGCGACCGGTTCCCGACTCGCTATGGTGGTGGGCACTCCCCCCGGAGACGAGGAGTCGCGACCTGAACCGAAAGGGGTGGAACCACGGATGGCACCGATTCCGGATTCCTTCCCTCTCGATTGGACCGATCAGCGGCTCCAGGAACTGCGGAATGCGTTGAGCACGGCGATCTACCGGGACCGGGACATCGAACTCGTCGCGGTCGGGGCGGGGGTGCCCCCGGCCCGGATCTCCTGGAATCAGCCCGCCGAACGCCTGTGGTTCGACGTTCTCAACGAGGCCGCGGCACACGTTCGGGTGAAACAATTGCTGACCGACGTCGGGGACAAATGGCCTGCCTTGGCCGTCCGCATCGACGAGTTGTCGAAGACGGCGCCGGTCCTCACCGCGCGGATCCCCGAGGGCCAGGCTCCCGCGTTGACGCCCGATGACGGGCGCTGGACCAACTTCGGTGGCCTCGAGCGGCAGATCTTCGACGACGAGGAGACGTTGTTCGACGTGTCCTTCCTGGAACAGGGCTTGGACAGGGCGAAGTCGGTCTGCCGGCTGACGGTGTCGTTCGAGAAGGCGGGCTGTCACGGCACGGCGTTCCGGATCGGCCCGCGGACGCTGCTGACGAACCACCACGTCCTCCACGACTGGCGGTACGGCGACAGGCGGGCGAAGGCCGTCCAGGCGGAATTCCACTACGAGCTGGACAGCGCCGGCACGCCGCGGACACCGGTCGTGATCCGGTGCGATACCGCGTCGATCGACGGCGACCGGGCGCACGACTTCGCCGTCGTCACCACCGCCGGGCCGATGCCGGACGACGTGCCGATCGTGCCGCTCCACCGGGCCGCCGTCGTCGAAGCCGACGACCGCGTCTACATCATCCAGCATCCGCGGGGCCTGCCGAAGAAGCTCGCCATGCACCACAACCTCGTGCGTTACGCCGATGACGACGTGGTGCAGTACTGGACCGACACCGAAGCGGGTTCGTCGGGCTCCCCGGTGTTCGACAGGTATTGGCGTGTCGTCGCGCTGCACCACCAGTGGGTGCGATCGACGGCCGGCGACGGCGTCGCCTATCGCAATCAGGGACGGGCCATCGGCCGCGTGGTGGAGCGTCTCACCGAACTCGGCATCCCTCCTGGCCGGGAGTGACATGGTCCGTTGGATCCACTTCCCCGACTGGGGCGACGGCACCGCACGCCTGTTGCACGACACCCTCAACAAGGCGTTCTACCTGCGTGACGACCTGATCGACATCTACCTCGGCGTCGGCTTGGCGCCGTACGAGGTCGACTGGGGCCAGCCTGCCGCGCAGCTGTGGCCGACGATCACCCGTGACGCCGCCGACGCGGGACGGCTGGCCCACCTCATCGAGCTGGTCAAGGCCCGCTGTCCGGCCGTCGGGCCGGATCTGGACGCCGTGCTCGCCGCGCACAACACCGACGGCAGCTGGTATTCCCCACGGGAACGGCATTTGTCGCTGCTGCTCGGGCCCGGCTGCCAGCGCGCGCTGCTCGACCGGCGCGACCTGCGCGCGCATCTGGTGGACCTGGCCAGGAAACAGTTCCCCGTCCTCAGCATCACGGGCGAACCCGGCAGCGGGAAGTCCTACAGCCGCCACCTCATCCAGCATATGGCCGGTGATCCCGCGCTCGCCTGCGAATTCAGGCTCGTCAACGTCGAGGACGACTTCTACGACCACGTCGACGCGACCGGCTTCATGACCGCCCTGGCCGCCAGGCTGGGCCTGCCCACCGATTTTCCCGTCGACCAGCACACCGAACAGGCCCGCACGGTCCGGGAGCTCGTCGACGTCTTCGTCGGCCGTTTCGCCGCCCTGCCGAAGAAAATGCGGTGGATCTTCATCGACGGCCTCGACCGGCCGCAGGTGTCGTCGGGGGTGCACATGGTCGTCGCCCAGCTGGCGAAGGAGGTGGAGGCAGGTCAGCTCCCCGGCGCCAGGCTCATCGTCACCGGTCATCCCGGTGACTTCTCCCCCGCCGTGCTGGAAGTGCTCCGGCACGAGAAGCTGACCGGCGTCACCACTTCGCACCTCCAGGGTTTCTTCCGCGGGCTCGCGGACCACGTGGGCAAAGCGATCTCGGACGACGAACTCGAGGCACTGGTCGATCAGGTGCTCGGCGAGGCGGACCTCGACGACCTCCGCGTGCTCGGAAGCGCCGCGTGCCGGGCCGCGCACCTGCATTTCACCCCGGCGGGTGCGCCATGACCTCTCCGCACGAACTACGGCTGCGCGCCACCCTGCTGTCGCATTACGAACTGCCGTGGCTGGGGGTGGGCGCCGAACTCGCCGAGAAGGCCGGGCCGGCGCTGTTCCCGGATTCGACGAGGGTCCGCACCGGCGACGGCCACCGGCATTGGCGGCTCAACGACTCCGTGCGCCGGTCACTCGTCCTGCAGGTCGGCTTCGCCGCGCTGCGCGACACCTGGGAAAGGATCCCGCGCCGGCCGTCCGACGACCGGCAATGGGCGATCGATCAGTACGTCGGCGCGGGGGCGCCGGTCGATCTGGACTCGCTCAGCCTTCCCCGGCTCCGCGCGGTGGCCTGGCTGGCACGCTGGCTCGGCGGGGCCGCCGAACACGTGCCGACCGGGGACGAACTGGCGAGGGAACTCGGCGTCGGCGAACTGCTGGAACCGTTCCGGGTGCTCGCGGGCGACCATTTCGTCGGCCGCGCGGAGGTGTTGCGCGCACTGGAAATCCGGTTCCGCGACGGTGGCACGCCGGTGCTCGTCCACGGTCTCGGCGGGATCGGCAAATCCGCGGTGGCCGTCCGTCATCTGCTGAACCTCGCCGATCGGCGCCGTGCTTTGGTCGCGTACCTGAACTTCGACCACAGCGCGGTCGATCCGGCGGAACCGGTGAGCCTGGTCGCGGCGATCGCGCGGCAGGTGACCGTGCAGCTCACGGATCCGGCCGCGCACGACGCCGTCGCGAGCCTGGCCACCCGGTGCCATGACCGGCTGCGCTCGGGCAAACGCGTCGTCGAGTCCCCGAGCGCCGGCAGCAGCGGCAGGCTCCCTCACGAGGACCTGATCGAGCGGCTGGCCGGTGCCCTCGGCGGCGAGCGCCTGCTGGTCGTCTTCGACACCTTCGAGGAGGTGCAACGGCGCGACCGGCCCATCCAGCGCCGGTTCTCGGACTTCCTCGGCGGGCTCTCGCGGCGGCTGGAGCGGCCGTCGATCGTGCTCGCGGGCCGGTCGCCCGCGCCCGGACGGGACTTCGACGAGATCCGACTGGACGGGCTCGACCACGACGAAGCCGTCGACCTGCTGCTGAAGCTCCTGCCCGCGCATCCGCCGCCGGACGCGCGGCGGATCGTCGACCAGGTCGGCACCAGCCCGCTCGCGCTGCACCTGGCCGCCGGGGTGCTGCGCAACGCCTCGGACGACGAGGCGCTGCGGGACATCGCCGTACACCGGGGGACGATCGAGGGTGAGCTGTACCGGCGCCTGCTCGGGCACATCCAGGATCCGGATGTCCGTCGCCTCGCCCATCCTGGGCTGACCTTGCGCCGGGTGACACCCGAGCTGATCCAAGACGTCCTCGCCAAACCGTGCGGTGTGGACGTGCCCGACGCCGAACGGGCGTTCGCCCTGTTCGACGGCTTGGCGCGCGAGGCGATGCTGGTGACCCGCGCGCCCGGCGGGCGGGCGGTGGTCCACCGCGCCGACGTGCGGCAGACCATGCTGCATCGCCTCGCCGCGGATGAATCCGTCGTGGCGAAACGGATCCACCGGACGGCCGTGAAGTTCTACAGTGGACAGAGCGGGGTGGCCGCCCGCGCCGAGGAGATCTATCACCGCCTGATGCTCGGCCAACGGCGGGAAACCCTCGACACGCGCTGGGACGGCCGGGTGCTGGCCCATCTGCTGCCGACGCTCGACGACCTTCCTCCCGCGTCCAAGGCGTACCTTGCCGCGAAGTCCCCGACGCTGTCCGTCTCCGACGAGGACCTTCGCCAAGCCGACACCGAGGTCGGCAGACGACTGGTGACGCGCCGGGCCGCGGAACTCGTCAGCGCGGGCAACGGCGAAGACGCGCTGCGGGAACTGGACGAGCACATCGGCCGGACGGACGACGAGTCCCCGGTGCTGAGCGGGCTGCGGGTGCAGGCGCTGGAGCAGCTCGGCCGGTACGAAGAGGCGCTGTCCGTCGCCGTCGCCGAACGCAAACGCCTGGCCCGCACCGGCGCGATGCAGGACTTCGTCCTCTTCACCCTGCACATGGCCAGAATGGACGAACGGCTCGGACAGGCCGGCCGGGCGAAGCCCTACCTGCTCGAAACACTCGGCCAAACCCGCCGCCTGCCGCCGACCGGCCCGCATCTGATCTGCCGGTTGAGTCTTCTCGTGTGCTTGCTCCGGTTGCGCCGGTACGGCCTGCCGCTGGGTGAAAGCCTGGCGGACGACCTGGGCACGGAAGCCGTCACGGTCGCCGATCGGCTGTCGATCAAGGAGATCACCGCGATCCCCGGCCTACTGCGCGACCTCGCGGCCGAACTGGGGGAACGGTCTCCCCGGCTGCTGAACGCCGCGCTGCGCCGGATCGGCCTCGCCGGCACGGAATCCGAGCTCGCCCTCGATCAGGACGACCCGACGGCGCGGGACATCGCCGAGTCGTACCAGTCGGACGCGGAATCCGCGCTGTACCGCGATTATCAGGACCACGGCGACTCTGTCTCACCGCACGGCACGCTTCCTTTCGGTGACGGCGCCGAAGGGGAACTGGCGAGGCGGTTCCACCGGTCGGGCCGGGCGGCGGAAGCGTTGCCGCACTACGACCGCGCGATCGGGCAAGGCGGGCGGATCGCGCCGCTGCTGCTCGATCGCGGCCTCGCGCATCTGGCGCTCGACAACGTGCGGGACGCGGAGCGGGACCTGTCCGGCAGCCTGCGTCTTGCGCGCGAAGAGGATCAGGGCCTGCTGCGCGCCCACGGCCACCGGAGCTTGGGCACGCTCGCCAGGCATACCGGCGACTTCGCGACCGCGCTGCGGCATTACGAAATTTGCCTCCGCCTGTATGCCGTCGAGGCGCCGGACCTGCTTCCGGCGGCGCAGCTGGACCAGGCCAAGGCGCTGCTCGACGCGGGGCTGTCCGGCGAGGCCGACACCGTGCTGGACGAAGCCTTGCCCGCGTTGCGCAGGCAGAGTTCGGGGCACGAACTGGCACAGGCGGAACTCGTCGCCGCCGCCGCGAAACTCCTCCAGGACGATCCCGAGGAAGCCCGCAAGCTCGCCGCTTCGGCGCAACGACGCTTCGCCCGGCGGCACGACGACGACTGGGTGGAGATCGCCAAGCTGACGCGGCTGCGGGTGGACACGGCACTGGCACTCGCCGGGACACCCGCCCGATCCGCGTCGGTGGCCAGGGCCACCGCGCTCGCCGACCGCCTGACCGAGTTCGGCCTCTCCGGCGAAGCCGCGACGGCGAAACTGCTCGGCGTCCGCCTGGCAGTCCACAAAGGACAGCTGGATGTCGCGTTGTCCCTGCTGCGGCAGGTACGCCGCCCCGGCAAGAACGCCCCGATCGAGCAGTGGGTGCTCTGGCATCTGGCGCGTACCGAACTCGCGGCCGCCTCTGGCCACGGTCGTGCCCTGACCCAAGCGCGGCGCGGACTGACGGAACTCAACGCCACCAGGGACCGCCAAGGCGGGATCGACGTGGTGTCCGGTGCCGCGGCGCACGGCAGGGAACTGGGCGAGCTGGCCGTCGAACTGGCCCTGCGGCAGGGAGATCCGCAAACCCTGCTCCGTGTCCTGGAGCAGACCAAGGCGCAGGTGTACCGCTACCGCCCGCTGACGGAGTCCCGCGACCCGATCATGCGTGAGCGGGTGGACGAGATGCGGTCGGTGGCGTGGTCGTTGCACTCCGCGCGCCGGGAAGGGAAGCCCGCCACGCGCCTGGCCGCGCGGCTTTCCGAGTTGCAGCAGGACATCACGCGCCTCGCGTGGCATTCGAGCCCGTGGGGAAGCCCGCGGCCGACCGCCGATCTCGCGAGTATCTCCGCGCAACTGGGAAGCCGTGCGCTGGTCGGTTTCGCCCGCTCCGGCGAGACCTGGTCCGCCGTGGTCGTGGTCGACGGCGACGCGCACCTCGTCGAGCTGGGCTCCGCGTCCGAAGTGGACGAACAGGCCCGGAGGCTGCATGCCGATCTCGACGCGCTGGCACCGGACGATCTCCCCCGCCCCCTCGTCGACGTCGTCGCCAGATCGGCTTCACATTCGGCGGAGCGGCTCGACCGGGATCTGCTGTCGCCGATCATCCGCGTGACCGGCGAGCGGCCGCTGATCATCGTGCCGACCGGCAACCTGCACGCGGTGCACTGGGGAGCGCTCCCCTCGCTGGCGGGCACCGCCGTCACGGTCGCACCGTCGGCGACGGCGTGGCTGGCCGCGGAAGACGTCGCCCAACGGCCGGGTGCCGGAGCGGTCGTGCTGGTCTCGGGGCCGTATCTTCCGTCGGCCGTCGGCGAGGTCGACGGCCTCCGCGCCATCCATCCGGGGGCGTGGACGCTGACCGGCCGGGACGCGACCGTCTCGCGGGTCCTGGACGCCCTGGACGGCGCCGAACTCGCCCATGTGGCAGCGTATGGCCAGCACGAACCCGGCAACGCGCTGTTCTCCCGCATCGAACTCGCCGACGGTCCCTTGTACGCCCACGAGTTCGCGAATCTGCGCCGCCCGCCCCGCCAGGTCGTGCTCGCCGCCAGCGAACTCGCCCTCGCCCGCATCCGGCCGGGCGACGAAGCACTCGGGTTCGCCGGCGCGTTGCTCGCGTCCGGTTCGGCGACGATCGTCGCGGCGGTCAACCGAGTGGGTGATCAGGCGGCCGCGGCGGTGTCCGTCGAACTTCACGAGGAGCTGCGGCGTGGCCGGTCCATGGCCGAGGCGCTGGCCGAGGTGGTGGGCCGGGATCCGCTGCGCCGCCCGTTCATCTGCCTCGGCAGCGGCCATCAAGTGCCGTCGCGCTGAGCCTTCGAATTCGTCAGATACCGGAATCGATCGCGTCTGCGCTCAATGGTCACCCGCACGCGCCGGACAGGCGCCGTCCGTGCGGCCGCGCGGACGGCCTCGACGGCACCGGCTCGCGAATATTCGAGCCTGCGCCATTTCTCACCCAGGAGAACTCACCCCACTGTGCTTTACTGTGAAGTAGAAAGCGGCATGCCGCACCGAAAGTGAGCTCGACTCACACTTTCGGGTGCATTTTCGTAAATGGCGGGAGGGGAATTCACGCTTCGCGCCGGAGCGATTATTACCCCTCGACCGCTCACCCTCGTTGAGAGACCGGTCGCCGATTACCTGCTCGTGCGACTCGCCTTCTCGCGTGCGTTTCTGCAAGCTGGCTTTCAACGGCGGTCGGGGAGGCAACGTCGTGCGACCAGTGCGTGCGTCGCCTTCCCTCGCTCAAGCCAGAAATGGACGCGGCCCCCTGCTGGCACAGGGAGCCGCGTGAGTGTTCGTCGTGAAGCCCGACCCAGATCAAGAGCAAGGAGACACGAGAACATGGAGACCGTACCGTTCGATACCGGTGAACCGCCAGAGAAACCATCGCTCGATCCGGTCATTTCCGTTTCCGGAAGTGACGTGGTGCCGCCCGCCGCGGCGGCGGAGTACGTGAGTCTCGACGAGTTGCTGGACGCCACGGCCATCCCGGCGCTTCAGCCCCCCGAAACCGCGTTGGTGTTCCAGCCGCCGTGCCGGTCTTCCGCCCGCGGCTGGTGGGACATGGCGAACCGCGTCACCTCGGGCGAGTGGAAGCACACGTGGCAGGCCGTCGTCCTGCTCGTCGTGCTCGGCACCGTCCTGTGCGGCGTGCTGCTCGCCGGGTCCGTGGTGCTGCGGGCAGCGGCGCTCTCGGCGCTCGGCCTGTCGGCGTGGGTGTGGCTGAGCAAACGCAACGCGGCCCAGGCTCAGCAAGCGTAATCGGGTCACCTGAGGAGGAAGGGACCATGCCGTGCCGCTGTTGCTGCCAGCGGCACGGCATCCCCGGCTCGGGTGGACGGCCAGGCCGGCCACCCTCACCGTCGGGGATACGTCCGAGCTACGGCGTTCTTACGTCATACGGCCGAATCCGCCGTTCCTTCACCCGGTTGGCGGCAGGAAGGCGGCTCACACCGGCACGTCGCCCGGTGTCCCCCACTGCGTGGTGAACAGGCCGAGGCCGTACCAAGTCCCGTTCGAGGGACGCCACACCACGAAGTCCGCCCGTGGGTCGCCACCGAAATTGCCTGCCAGGGGCACATCGCCGGCGACGCCCCATTGCTGCGTCGCGATACCGAGCACATACCAGACACCATTGCTCGGCCGCCACACCGCGAAATCGGCACGCCCGTCCGCGTTGAAATCACCGGCCACCGGGATGTCACCCGCGACACCCCATTGCTGCGTCGCGATTCCCCGCACGTACCAGACGCCGTCGCTGGGGCGCCAGACGGTGAAGTCGGCCCGTCCGTCCGCGTTGAAATCGCCGGACACCGGGACGTCACCGGCCACGCCCCATTGCACCGTGGCGATGTTCAGCACGTACCAGACACCGTTGCTGGGCCGCCACACAGTGAAATCGGAACGCCCGTCACCGTTGAAATCGCCGGTCAGCGGAACGTCACCGGCCACGCCCCACTGCTGGGTCACCACCGCGCCGGTGCTGCTCTGGATGATGTACCAAGTACCGTTGCTCGGCCGCCACACGGCGAAGTCGGCCCGATGGTCGCCGTCGTAGTCCGCGGCGACCGGAACGTCACCCGAAACGCCCCACTGTTGTGTCACCACACTTCCGTTGCTGCTGCGGATCACGTACCAGATGCCGTTTCCGGGACGCCACACCGCTTTGTCGGCGAACCCGTCCCCGTCGAAATCCGCGGCCGTCTTCTGCGACGAAGGCGAGGCGGTGATACCGACGCCGTCCTCCGCCGCACCCGCGGCCGGCGGTATCACGATCAGCCCCGCGAGCAAACCGGCCAACGCCGTCCCAACCCGAATGGATCTTCGCATTTCCCGCAACCCCTTTCCGTTCGATGGACGCACTCTTCCCAGTTCGCGGTTTTTGACCGAAGATACGCACCGGGAGGAGTTGCAGCCTGACACCGACGGCCTGCCCTTGTCAGCAAGGATTCCGTCCAGTGGACCGCGCGAGGGGATTTCAATGGAGACCGGGAGAAAACCGAGAAGCGTTCTCGAAGGCGCTTTCACCCTATTGGATGCCTTGGTACGACATCAAGGTGAAGCAGGATTGACCCAGCTGGCGAATTCCTGCTCGATACCGAAAGCGACCGCACACCGATTACTCGAGCAATTGACCGAGCTGGAGGTTGTCCAGCGCAGCGAAAACCGCTATCGCGTCGGCGCGCAGGCATTTCGGCTCGGTCAATCGTGGCAGCCTTATCCGCGACTGCTGGAACTCGCCCGCGGCGAACTCCGCAGATTGGCCGCGGCCACCCGGGCGAGTTCGGTACTCGCCGTGCCCTGTGACGGCCGTATCCTCATCGCCGCCGCCAGCCTCATCCGGCCGGAAGACGGCATTCTGCTCCGGCCGGGTTCGACGGTGCCGCAACGCGCCGGCCACTTCTGCCCCGTCTGGCAGGCCGAACACGACCTCGTCGCCGTCGAAGCGCCCATCATGGTGCCGACCGGCGAAACGGTCGGTTCGGTCGCGGCCGTGACCGCGCCGGCACCATCACCCGGCGCGGTGCCGGACACCGTCGCCCGCGCCGCCCGCACCATCGGCGCGGCACTGGTGCACCGAGTCGAGACACGCGCGTAGTTTCTCCTTGTGGGATCAGGAATGAAGCCGCGCCGGGTGGTGATCGTCGCGTTCGACGACGCGCAGATCCTTGATGTGGCCTGTCCCAGCGGGGCGCTGGAGATCGCGAGCTCACACGGCGCCGCACCGCCCTATGTCGTCGAACTGGCCACGGTCGACGGGCGGACGACACGGAGTTCGTCGGGGATCATGCTCGCCGGTGCCCGGCGGCTGGCCGAGGTGTCCGGGCGGATCGACACGATGCTCGTGGTCGGCGGCGCGGGAACGGGGACGGCCGCGGCGGACGAGCGCCTGCTGACGCAGGTGCGGCGGCTGGCCGAACGGAGCAGGCGGGTCGCCTCGGTGTGCACGGGCACGTTCGTGCTGGCGGCCGCCGGCTTGCTCGACGACCGGCGGGTCACCACGCATTGGGGCTACGGCGAGCAGCTCGCCGCGGCTTTTCCCGCGGTGACAGTGGATCCGGCCCCGCTCTACATCCGTGACGGCAACGTCTTCACCTCGGCGGGGGTGATCAGCGCGCTGGATCTCACGCTCGCGCTGATCGAGGACGACCACGGGCCGACGCTGGCCCGCGAGGTCGCCCGTGAGCTGGTGACGTATCTGCACCGCCCGGCCGATCAGGCGCAGATCAGCACGTTTTTGGCCGCTCCGCCGCCCGGCAACCGGGTCGTGCGGGACCTGTTGGGGTACATCGCCGCGCATCTCGCCGAAGACCTCAGCCCGTCGGCGCTGGCCGCGCGGGCCGGCGTCACCACCCGGCACCTCAACCGCCTGTTCGGCGCGCATCTCGGCAAGACCCCCGCCCGCACGGTGCGAGCGGCCCGGACCGAAGCCGCCGCCCACCTGGTGCGGTCCACCGCGTTGCCGCTGTCCGCGGTCGCGCGGCGGTGCGGGTTCGCCTCGGCGGAAACCCTGCGTACCGCGTTCCGCCACCACTACGGGCTCACCGGGGACACACTTCGCAGGATGACGGACATGCCGCGCCCGATCGAAGCTTGAGCGTCCCAGAATCCGCGGCATGAACAGTGCGAAAACAACGCGCAGAACAGTGCTGACCGGCGTCGCGGCGGCCGCGGCGTTCGGACTCGCCACCGGTACGGCCCAAGCGGAGTCCAACGGCCCGCGGATCGGAATCCTGCTCTACGACGGCTTCAGCCTGCTGGATCCGACCGGCCCGGCCGAAGTACTGTCCCGGCTTCCCGGCGCGACGGTGACGATGATCGCCGAGCACCGCGGCCCGGTGCGCACGGACACCCGCGATGTCGCGGTGCTGGCGGAACGTTCGGTGGCCGAGGTGAACCGGCTGGACGTGCTGCTGGTTCCGGGAGCCGGCAACCGCGGCACGATCGCCGCCATGGAGAACCAGGTACTGCTCGACTGGATCCGCCGCGTCCACCGGCACACGACATGGACCACGTCGGTGTGCACCGGGTCGCTGATCCTCGGCGCGGCCGGGTTGCTCCGCGAGCGCGCCACCACGTACTGGGCCTCGGCGGACTATCTGGAAAAGACCTTCGGCGTGCGCTACGTGCCCGAGCGGTACGTGCAGGTCGGCAAGATCGTCACCGCCGCGGGCGTTTCCGCCGGCATCGACCTCGCGTTCCATCTCGCTTCCCTGCTGGCAGGCGAGGAAACCGCCCGCGGCATCCAGCTCGCCGTCGAATACGACCCGCAACCGCCCTTTGACTCCGGCAACGCCGCGAAGGCGAGTCCGGAACTCAAAGCGCTCGCGCTGAAACTGCTCGCCGATTCGCAGGAGTAGCACGCGGGAACGCCGTCACCGCATAGGATCGCCACGGCGTGGACCGGACGTCTCGGTCACTGGCGGAGAGCGGTGGAAGGCAAGGCATGTCAGACCTCATGTACACGATCATCGAGGCCATTCCGCGGGTGTTGCTGCTCGTGGTGGGACTCCTCGGCCTGATCTTCTCGATCAAAGGACGCTCCAGGGGAGTCTCCGGCCTGATGGTGGCCGCTTTCGTCGTCATGCTCGTCGCCACGGCGGCGAGCATCATCTGGCAGTTCGTGGTGTTGAACGTGTCGTCCTGGGTCGCGTCCGAGCAGCTCACCGGCGACGAGGTCCGCTTGATCTTCATGGGCGTCAGCGTCCCGCTCGACGCCATCGCGCTGCTCTCCTGGTTCCTGGTCGCGATCGCGGTCCTCAAGACCGGCCGTCCGGCACGGCAACCCGGCGTCGCGCCGTACCCGGGGCCGGTCAACTACCCGATGGCCGCACAGCCGGGTTTCCCGAACCCGCAGCCCGACAACGCCCAGCCTGGGTACCCGCAGCCCAACCCGCCGGCTCAGCAGCCGCCGAACTAGAGTCCCGAGTCCTCGTGAGTGGTAAGTGTCGTTAGAACGACACTTACCACTCACGACCCCCGCGCAATGTACCCAAAATGGACACTAGTGCCTGCCCGGCGTCCCTTGTGGACGGGCAAGAGCCTCATCGTCACCTCATGACCCCCGGACCAGGCGCGAAACGGCCGGATATCGATACGGATTTACGGCGCGAACTTCCGCTAGAGCGACGCGGGGCGAGCGGTGAGGTGAAGGCTCCCTTCACCGCGTGCGATGCAACGAAGGACGCCTTCGCCCGCGAGACTCAAGCGTCGACAGGCACGAGCAAGCCGAACACCCGCACCGCCACCCGTCCCTCAAGCAGCGGTGCCGGGACTTCCGCCACCACCACCTCGCCGGCGGGCCACGGCTCGCTGTCCAAGAGGACCTCGTTGTTCAGCAGCCCGCCGTCGTGATGCGCGACGAACAGCCGGAGCCCGTGCACTTTCCGCTCGAGCTTCTCCGCGCGCAACGCCTCCAGCAACCGGTCCAGGAGCGGCTCGGCGGACAACGTCGCGTCAGTGAACAGGGTGATCTGAGCACCCAGCACCAGCTCGAACACGCCATCCGGATGTTCGTATCGTTCACGCGTGACCTGATCCGGCGCGGCGCCCGGAGAGAACAGACCGTCGACGATCGGGTGCAAGGCCCCTTGGCTGAACATGTGCACCGCGCGGCCGATCGCCTCGCGCCACGTGGCGCCGAACCCGGCGAAGCTCTCCACCAGCCACGGTTTGGCCAGCGCGGGATGCGACACGGCGAAGTCCACTTGGGCCATCACCATGCCCGCCGGGGCCGGATGCACGATGAGCTTCGTGTCGACTTCCGTGTCCTCGTCGAGTGAGATGCCGTGCTCGCGCAAGAAACCCTCGAAAACCAGCTGCGGCGAAGGCACACCACCGTCACCGTCGGCCACCGGTTTCAGATCGGCGGCGAGGGTGGGCTCGTTCAGCTGGAGGTCCGACATCTGCGCGCCGTCGTTCAACGCCTCGTTGATCACCGCGAACGCGCTGCTGCGCACCGCGATCCGCTCGAACTCGCCGCGGTCCGCCTGCCTCGCGCGTTCCGACGCCGCCACGAAGACAGGCTCCTCGGACAGCACCACTCGCCCGCCGGGCCCCACCACCGTGTCCGGGTACGAGACATCCGGCAGCAAGCGCCGCGTGTACGCCATCGGCAGGAAGACCAGCAGCCGTTCGGCCAGCCACGGTTCGACTCCCGCGCCCGTCAACCTTTCCCAAACCTGGTCGTCACTCGGCGGTTCCTCGCCCGCGCGGAACGCGGCGATCCCGACCTCGAGCGCGGCATCCAGCCCCCACGATGCGATCACCACGGAAGTCTATGCGTGCCGCCAAAGCGGACGTTGTCGCGGTCAGAGTGCGGGGCCCGCGATATAGCGGCGGCGCAGATCGGCGTTCCCGCGATCGGTCACGTCGGTGTTGTCGACGTACTGGTCGATCGCACCGACCGGGGGCAGAGCCCTGACGGCCGGGTCGCGGATCGTCGCGACAAGCGCGTCGGTGAACCGGTAAGCGTCGAGGACCCGGAACGGCCGGTCGTGGAAGTACCGGACCGACACCTCCAGCGGCTCCGTGAGACCGAGATCGTTGTGGATCCTCGCAGCGATCTCGTAGGCGGGAGAAAGGTGTTCTTCCCGTTCCTGCCAGCTTTGCGCGGCCAGCGCACCCGACAGGTGGGGAGTCAGCGCCTCGGCGCAGGGCAGCGCCGCGAACGCGGTGCCCAGCCATTTGCTGTACGGCGGATACACCCGATGCATCATCAGGCACAGCTTCATCACGTCACGGACCTGGCGCGCGGCGACCACGGCCGAACCCAGGTCGTCGCCGACCTCACCGCAGCGGCCGACAAAAGGCTCCTCCTGGGACAGGCGCATCCACTGACAAGCCAAGACGTAGCGCCAGACGTCGTCGGGAAACCAGGCGAGATGATCCCGGTACGGCTCCAGCAGGCCGACCCCGTCGTGGAAGACCATGCCACCGGTCAGTTCACGCAGTACTTGCGTCGGAACCGTCAACCAGGCCGAAATCGGCAGGCCGCCGTCCGGCTCGGCGCCGAGCTGCTCGGTGAAGTAGGTCCGCAGTTCCGTGACGTGCACCCAATGCCGGGCCGGCGTGCCCGCGGGGAAGGCGAAGCGGACCGGATAGCCGCGGAACTCGACCGGCAACTCGCGATCGAGCAGGGCGTCCAGATCGTCGGCGAGGGCGTGAAAGTCTTCGCTGCCAAGGAAAACCTGCATCCGCGGGCCCCAGGCGTGGTCGGTGGAACGCACCGTGTCGAAGCCTTGCACCTCAGAGCCCCAGCCGATCAGCGCCGCCGAATACGGCACCCCGTCCAGCGCGTCCTCCAGGATCGGAGCGACGACCTCGGCGTAAAACAGCTGGGACAGTTCAAGCCCTGGCAGGAAAGATCGCGTCACGTCCGCCACCGTGGCAGGAATGACGGACGACGGCCAGTGGATAAAACCGGGTGTTCCCGCATTGCCCGGCTGGTGAAGTCACCGCTCCGTGGACCAGGTTCGCCTCAGGCCGTCGATCACGTCGATGAACAAGGCGAAGGTGCTGTCGACGCGTTCGCGATCGTCGGTGGTGAGCAGATCGAGTTGCAGGCCGCGGGCCTGGGCCACGATCATCGACGCCACCAGCGGCGCCTGTTCCTCAGGGCAGCCGTCCGCGGTGACCAGGCGTTGCATCAGGCTCAGCGAGTCGTGCACGACCTGCCGCAGAAAGCGTTCGTAGCGTTCCGGTTCTCGCGCGGCCTGAGCGAAGACCTCGAACAGCAACCGGTAGACGGGCAGGCGTTCCGTGGTCGTCGAAGTCCGCCACCAGGCCGGAAGGTCGGCCGGCTCGGTCGGCGGGTCGGCCAGGCCTGCCGCGTCGGCCAGTCGCCGGCGCAGCAGGTCGATCACCTCGGTGACCAGATTCTCCTTCGAGCCGAAGTGGTGCAGCAGCGTCCCATGGCTGACGTTCACCGCCGCGGCCAGCGGCCGCATCGCCAGACCGGCCAGACCGTGTGTCAGGACGTAATCGGTCACCGCTTCGAGCAGTTCGGGCCGCCGGTGCCGGTAGCGGACGCTACGGCCGTCGATGCGCTCCTCCATCGGCCGGACGATACGGCAACACGAGATAGATTGACCGAGTGGTCGAACTACTTTTAGAGTGGCCGCATGGCCTCCGAGATCACTCGCCTGCACCACGTCGGCCACGTCGTCCGGGATATGTCCGCCGCACTCGACCTCTACCGGCGTCTGGGCTTTGCCGTGCCGGCGCCCGGGTATCCCGCGATGTCACCCCGCGAGGGCGCCGAGCCGGAGCCGTTCGGCGCGGCCAACACCCACGCGGACTTCTCGCACGACTTCCTTGAACTGGCCACCGTGGTTCAGGCCGATGGCCGCGTGCCGTCGAACGCGCGGCTCGTCCCGCTGCAGGCCCCGTCCGACGTGCTACCGACGCTGCTGGAGCGGATCCACGCCACCAGCGCGAACCTGGCGGAATGCCTGGACCGTTTCGAGGGCCTGCACATCCTGATGTTCTCCTCGGCCGACATCGACGCCACCGCCGCACGGTTGACCACCGCGGCGGTGCGGCACGGCGGGGTGAACACCGTGCGGCGACCTGCCGGGGACCACGTCGAGACCGTTCGATACCTGGAGATCGACGGAGTGCGGCCAGGAGTGGAGGAGGAAGGCAGAGTCGGCGTCGTCGCGGATCTGGACCCACGGATCCAGGCCACCCGGCCGGCCGGCCATCCCAACGGCGCTGTCGGCCTCCTCGATGCCACGCTCTGCGTCGCCGACGACGAACTGGACGCCACCCAGGCGCGCTACGAGCGTTATCTCGGCCGGACACCTCGCCCGGAAGGATGCACCCGGGTCTTCGACCTCGACGGCGCGACGCTCAGCCTTGTGCCCGCCTCCGGACTCGCCACACTGTTCCCCGGTGAGCGGCCCCCCGCGTTGCCCGCTCTCATCGCGTGCACGGTCGCCGTCACCGACCTGACCGCAACGAAGAAACTGTTGCGGGACAACGAGGTCCCGTTGCGACAGACGCCGCTCGGCGATGTCTTCGTACCGGCCGGCACCGCCCTCGGCGCCACCATCGTCTTCCGGCAGGCGAGCGCCGATCTCAGGCGCGGGCGGTGACCAGCAGGGCGAAGGCCGCGATGATGACGGCGACGCGCACGTAGTGAAAGCGGTCCCAACGGATCATTTGCTCCCTCCAGTCCGCCGGCCGGTTCTCGGCGGTCCACTTCTTGCTCCGATTGTTGATCGGGACGAGCAGCAGGATCGACATGACCACGCTGACGATCAGCAGCACACCGGCGGTGACCACGAGTCCGGCGCCGGGGAGCTGCCATCCCGCGATGGCCCGGATCGCGACGAGGACGAGCGAACCGATGTACCAGACCGGCATGACCGCGCCGAGCATGCGGCCCCCGTGTGCACGGCCGCTGACCATGCTGTCCTCGGGAAGGGCGTTGAGGATCGGGTTGATGACGAACGAGACGGAGAACTCCACCCCCACCATCACCCCGACGAGCACGGTCGTGACGATCTCAAGTGCGTTGAGCATGACTACCTCTTCTGAAATCTAGCGCTGCTAGCTGATGCGGCAACGCTAGCACTAGCACTGCTAGTTTGCCTAGCGGCGCTAGAAAAAGTCTCGTTCACCAGCCGCCTATCGTGACGACTCCGTGGCCACCGGCGGCGGCCTGCTCGAGCAGTGCGATGTGCGAGAACGTGAAGTAGCGGAAGTCGTGGAACCACAGCACCGCGCCGTGTGGTGGATCGCGTTGCTCCTGCGGTATCGCGTCGCATTCCTCACCGAGACGGGTCAGGAGGTCCCAGGGCAGCCGGTGAGCCGCGTCGAGCAACTCGCGCACACCGGCCGGGCGCAGCGTGTAGTTCAGCAGGTGGCGCCAGTCCTCCGGGGCCGGCTGAGCGTGGGGTCCGGCGTCCGCCGCCAGGTCATCACGGCGCTCCGGCTCCCACTCCTCGGTGGAGACGTAGCCGGTGGTCAACGTGCCGAGCACGGTGTCGGCGAGTGCGCGGGTCTCCGGGGTGAGCCGTGGGCGCAGACAGTCGCCGTAGTACCAAAGGCTGTTCCAGTGCCCTTTGGTGCCAGGCATGTCGTCCACGGACAGAAACGGCGCCATCGGCTCTTCCGCGTCATCCCACAGCCACACATGATCCCAATGCGGCTCGCGAGTGAGGGCGAGCAAGGGCTCCCACTCGACTACGGCCCCGTAGGCGTCATACCCCATGGCGCGAGTATCACTCACCGGATCGGTTTCAGGGAGCGAGATAGGCGGCCGTGGTCTCCAGGTCTTCCGTCGTCACCCTCGGCGGTCAGCCGCCGGAGGGTGCGCTGCTGAGGTCGACAACGCAGAAGCGGTTGCCATCCGGGTCGGCGAGAACGACGAAGTCCGGGTCGGGCGGATAGCGGTCCCAATCGACGTCGCCGGCCCCGAGTTCCTTCAGCCGTGCGACTTCGGCTTCTTGCTCCGCGGCGGTATCGACGAACAGGTCGAGATGGATCCGCGGATACGGCTCGATCGGCGAAGTACTCGACATCAGCCCCAGCACTCGACCGGATCCATCGGCGCCGACCAGAGTCCGCCAGCCGTCGCTCGCCCACTCATCGTCGGCAACGAGGTTCAGCGCCGCGGTCCAGAACTCCACCGCCCGCGGCAGATCCGACACACCGATCACGGGCAACCCGAGCCTGAGCATGCCCTCACGCTAGCAATGCTCCGGCTTGTCCGGCGGGCACCTGCGCCTGGATCACTCGTGCTCTTCCGTGAGCAAAAAGGTTCCGCCACGCACGTCCGGTTCCCGGCCGGCCGTCAAAGCGTGTTCGATGAGCCGTCGAATGTCGGCAGCGCTCGGATACGACCCATCCGTCTCAGCAGGGGCCCACCCCGCTCCCATGTCCTTGGAAAGCAGGTCCACCTCCAGCGCACAACTGTTCTTTCCGGCGCCACCGGTTTGGCCAGAGCTTCGCCGATGGGCTCAAGCAGGCCAGGCACAAACCAGACACCAAATCGCCCCTGGTACCCCGAACACGAAGAAGCCCAGGCCACCTGGCCTGGGCTTGTGCTCCCCCGCTTGGACTCGAACCAAGAACCCTCCGGTTAACAGCCGAATGCTCTGCCAGTTGAGCTACAGGGGATCGTGCTCCGTACCGGCCGGATCGCTCCGACCGATGAGAGAACTTTAGCCCATGCCCTCCGGCGGCCGTGCACCCACCCCCACTTTCTCCGGCCACCTCGTCAAGCTCGCGTTTTGAGGGACAATGGCAGCCGGAGCAAGATCGAAGGAGGCGTGGACTCGGATGAAGATGTTCCTGCTGGGTGCGGCCGCGGGCTACGTATTGGGCGCGAAGGCCGGCCGGGGACGGTACGAGCAGATCGTGCGGACGTACCGCAAGATCGCTGACCACCCCATGGTGCAGGGCGCCGCCGGGGTCGCTCGCGCCAAGGTCGGTGAGCGGTTCGGGCGGCCTCAGCGCTGACCGCACCCGAGACGTGCCGAAGGGGCCCTTCACCGCATGAGACGCGGTCAAGGGCCCTTTCGCATACAGGGAAGTCAGTCCACCGTGGCGACCACGAAGACGCGCCGGAACTCGAACCAGGTGGTCCCGTCGGGGCGCGGCGGGTAGGCCTTGTCCAGTTCGCGGGCGATCTGCGCGCGGAAGTGGTCCCATTCGGCTCCGGCGAGGGCCTCTTTGACCGGTAGCAGCGAGGTGCCGGTGATCCATTCGAGTACGGCGTCCTCCCCCGCCAGCCGCTGCAGATACGTCGTCTCCCAGGCGTCGACGGCGCAGCCGGCGTCGGCGAGCAGGTTCCCGTAGCCGAGCGGGCTGTCGACGGCCTCGTTCTCCCGCAGGACGACGTCGGCGAGGCGTGGAGCCCACTCCTCGGTGCGCGCGAGGGCACGAACCAAGGCGTGTGACGGGGCGTCGAAGTTGCCGGGGACCTGGAACGCGAGCGTCGCCCCGGACGGCAGGAGGCCCACCCAGCGGCGGAGCAGATCACGGTGCTCCGGGACCCACTGGAGCACGGCGTTCGAGATCACCACGTCGGTGTCCGGTTCGGGCACCCAGTCGTTGACGTCGAGCACTCGCGCGTCGACGCCGCGTGAGCGTGCGGCTTCGACCATTTCGGGTGAGCTGTCGCTCGCTTCGATGATCGCGTCCGGCCAGCGTTCCGCGAGGCCCGCGGTCAGGTTGCCGGGTCCGCAGCCGAGGTCGGCGACCCGGCGGGGTTTCACCGCCCTGATCCGCCCGATGAGGTCATGGAACGGCCGGGCCCGGAGGTCGGCGTAGTCGAGGTACTTGACCGGATCCCACATGGCGCCTCCCAGCGATACAGTACGAGCGTACTGCTAGCCGTGGGGCTTCGCCAGTTTCTCGGCCGCTTCCTCGGCGATCGCCTTGACCACGTCGGCGTCCGTGCCCGGATCGGGCCGCACCTGCAACACCGTGCCGTCCTGGCCGGGGACCTTGCGCTCGACGAACCACGCTCCACCGGTGCCGAAGTCCTTCCGGTGCCGACCGCGGACCGATCCGTCGACCCGCTGCCGTACCAGGAGCGGGACCTTGCCCGGCCGTTCGAGCCTGAACCGGACCGGTGTCTTGTCGGCCAGCAGCACGGCCTTCCCCGCGGTCCCGGTCTCCTCGGACTCGGTCAGGGTCAGCACCCCGTCCGACCACGCGGCCTTGCCGACCAGATGCCAGCCGACCCGGCGCGGCCCCGGGACCCACAGCCCCAGCGCCGTCACCAGCAGGTATCCGCCGCCCTCGACGGCCGCGCTCCCGACGACGTGCTCGCCGTCATCCAGCGTGCCGTCGAAATCCGCCGGGACACGGTCACCCAGCAGGTGACGCAGCCAGCCCATGCTCAGTCCAATCCGCCGATGGCCTGTTCCTTCAGCGCCTTCCGGTACTGCTCGAGCGCGACGAGGTCGCCGAACAGCGCGCGGTAGTCGTCGGGCGCCTCGACCGGCGAAAGCCGCTGGAGCTTCGACTTGATCTCGTTGATCTGGCGGGCGACCAGGCTTTCCTGCACCGCCGCGAGCTGGGCGGAAATGTAGCGCGAGTCGACCTCGCCCTTGGCGCGCAACGGTTCCACCGAAAGTTCGCTGAGCACTCGCCGCACCGTCCCTTGCGGACAGTGCGGGACGGCCGCGTCGAGCAGGGCGGGCCCGGTCAGCCCGGAACCCGCTCCCCCGGCGGACAGCAACGCCTTGTGGATGGCCACGTAAACCGGATGGGTGAACGCGTCCTCGGGGAGCGCGTCGTACTCCGCCCCGGCGAGCATCGGCTGCTGCAGCGCCGCCTTGAGCGCCTCGCGCTGCGCGATGAACCGCGGATCGCCGGGCGCGGGCCGTGGCAGGTCCTCCTCGACGGTGGCCGTGGTCCCGGCGGCGGGCCGCCGGACCTCGATCGTCGTGGAGCGTTTCGCCATGGCGCCCGCGCTGCCGCGGACCCGGTTCACCACCTGCGCCGCGTCCTGCCAGCCGACCCACCAGGCGAGTTTCGACGCGTAGCCGTCGCGGCTGGCACGGTCCTTGATGCCCGCGACCATCGGGACGGTCTTCTGCAGAGCCGCGACCTGTCCGTCGACGGAGTCGAGGTCGAAGCCCTTGAGCATGCTCTTGATCGCGAATTCGAACAGCGGGATCCGCCGCGCGACCAGGTCGCGCACGGCGGTGTCGCCCTTGGCGAGCCGCAGTTCGCAGGGGTCCATGCCGTCGGGGGCGACCGCGATGTAGGTCTGCCCGGCGAAGGTCTGGTCACCCTCGAATGCCTTCAACGCCGCCTTCTGGCCGGCTTCGTCACCGTCGAAGGTGAAGATCACTTCGCCGCGGAAGGCGTCGTCGTCCATCATCAGCCGCCGGAGAACCTTCATGTGATCCTCGCCGAACGCCGTGCCCGACGACGCCACGGCCGTCGGCACCCCGGCGGCGTGCATCGCCATCACATCGGTGTAGCCCTCGACGACGACGACCTGGTGCCGCTTCGCGATCTCGCGTTTGGCCAGATCGAGGCCGAACATGACCTGCGACTTCTTGTAGATCGGCGATTCCGCGGTGTTCAGGTACTTCGCCGAGACACGGTCGTCGTCGTACAGGCGCCGCGCGCCGAACCCGACCACCTCGTTGCCGACGTCGCGGATGGGCCAGAGCAGCCGCCGGTTGAACCGGTCCATCGGCCCGCGCTGGCCTTCCTTGGCCAGCCCGGCGGTGAGCAGTTCCTTGACCTCGAACCCGCGGTTGAGCAGATGTTTGGTGAGCTTGTCCCAGCCGGCGGGCGCGTATCCGCAGCCGAACGTCTGCGCGGCGGCGGCGTCGAAACCCCGTTCGGACAGGAAGTCCCTCGCCGCGCGCGCGTCCGGGGTGAGCAGCTGCTCGGCGTAGAACTCCTGGGCCGCGCGGTGCGCTTCGATCAGCCGGGCGCGGGTGCCGCGATCCCGCTGGACGCTTCCGCCGCCGCCCTCGTAGGTCAGCCGGAACCCCGCGCGATCCGCGAGCCGCTCGACGGCTTCGACGAACGAGATCAGGTCCATCTTCTGGATGAACTTGATCACGTCACCGCCTTCGCCGCAGCCGAAGCAGTGGAAGGTGCCATGGGTGGGGCGCACGTTGAACGACGGGGTCTTCTCGTTGTGGAACGGGCAAAGCCCTTTCAGGCTGCCGCCGCCGGCGTTGCGGAGGGCCACGTAATCCGCGATGACCTCGTCGATCCGGTTGCGCTCGCGCACCTCCGCGATGTCGCTGTCCCGAATCCGTCCTGCCACGCTCATCACTCTAGTTCCCGCTCGCGGAGCACTGTGCGGCACACTCGGGGAATGAGCACCGCCCTGGACGAACTCGCCGGGAACTTCGCCACGCTGCGCCCCCATCTGGTGTCGGTCGCGTACCGGCTCACCGGCGCGCTGTCCGACGCCGAGGACGCGGTCCAGGAGTCCTGGCTGCGCCTGAGCGGCCTGGACGAGCGCCGCCGTTCGGCCATCGAAGACCACAAGGGCTGGCTGACCACCGTCGTCAGCCGGATCTGCCTCGACCGGCTGCGGTCCGCGGTGGTGCGCCGCGAACGGTACGTCGGCGAATGGCTGCCCGAACCGGTCCTCGGCCCGCTGGGCACGCCGTCGTCGGAGGATCCGCTGACCGTCGCGGTCCGCGACGACGGGATGCGGATGGCGGCGATGGTGGTCCTCGACCGGCTCACGCCGGAGCAGCGCGTCGCGTTCGTCCTGCACGACGCGTTTTCGGTGCCGTTCGGCGAGATCGCCGAGATCCTGGGCTGCACGCCGGAGGCCGCGCGTCAGCACGGTTCCCGCGGGCGCCGCGCGGTCGCCGACGCCGATCCGCCGCCCCGGACGGCGCTCGCCGAGCAGCAGCAGATCATCGAGAAGTTCATGACCGCGATGCTCACCGGCGACATCCAGGCGGTGGCGGAGGTTCTGCACCCCGACGTCGTCCTCGTCGGCGACGGTGGCGGCAAGGCGCGCACGGCGGTGCACACGGTCGCCGGGTTCGACAAGGTCACCCGGCTGTTCCAGGGGCTCATGCGGATGTACGACCCGGCCGGAATCGAGCAGGCCAGAGTCGCGCTCGTCAACGGCGACCTCGGGCTGTACATCCCGCCGCAGGCGGCCTCCGACGGCTACCGGGCGCTCGACGAGCACGTCGACGCGTTCGTCATCCGCGACGGGAAGATCGTGGCGATCTACGACATGGCGAACCCGGACAAGCTCACCACCGCGCGGACCCGCGTCGGCCCCTGACGCAATTCGTCACCTGCTTGCGATGGTTCGGGGCGCCGAACCATCGCAAGCAGGTGACGAATTGCGTGGGAAGGTCAGGGAAGCGGGATCTTGCAGGCGTCACCCGAGGTGAAGCCCTGCGCGGTGATGTCGAGTGCGCTGTTCATCCGGGCACGCATGTTCTCGAGCCCGATCTGGTAGGTCAGCTCGATGACGCCCTTGCGGCCGAACTCGCGTTCCAGTTCGGCGACCTGCTCGTCGGTGACGGTGACCGGGCTCGCGGTCATCGCGTCGGCGTACGCGAGCGCGAGCCGTTCCTGGTCGGTGAAGGCGGGCGACTTCGCGTAGTCGTCGATGTTCTTCAGCCGTTCGATGTCGAGCCCCTCGTGCAGTTGCAGCATGGTCCCGAAGTCGATGCACCACGTGCAGCCGAGCTGGGTCGCGACGCGGTACACGGCCAGCTCGCGCACGTTGGCGGGCAGCGTCTTGCTGGCCTTTTCCGCCAGCATTTCGTGCATGCCGTTGGCCCGGAGCAGTGCCGGGTGGTGCGCGTAGACGGCCATCGGCTCGGGGACGGCACCGAAGCGCTTGCCGGCGAACTTGTAGATCAGCTTCAGCAGGAAGCCGGCTTCGGCGGTCTTGACGGCGGGAATGCGCGGCATGGTGTCCTCCTCGTGCGGTTGCGATCACCCTCTGGACGAGGCCGCCGGCGCGAACGTGACAGGCGCTCCCCGGTGACGTGGACCACGCCGAGTTTTTAGCCTTTTCGCCGGAACCCTCATTCGATCAATGAAGGTACGCTTACGCTCTGCGATTCCTTCGACACAACCGGCGAGCCCTCCGCACTCTCCCACCGGAGGAAACACATGGACCGTCCGAGGCTCGCCGTCGAGAATCCCGCGACCGGGCGGCCGATCACGACCGTCCCGGACGACGGCCCGGCCGATGTCGGCAAAGCGGTACGCGCCGCCGTCGAGGCCTGGCCCGCCTGGCGAGTCTCGGATCGGCACGCCGCGCTGATGTCGTGCGCGGTCGTCGTCGAGGAGGTCGCGCCGGTGCTGGCCCCCGTGCTGACCGAGGAGCAGGGGAAACCGCTGCGGGAAGCCAAAGGCGAGTTCGCCGAGGCCGCCGCGCGGTTCCGGTACTTCGCCGGTGTGCGGGCCGGATCGCTTCTCGTCGGCCACGGCCCGGTCGCCGCGATCATGCCCTGGAGCTTCCCGGTGCGACTGGCCGCCGCGGAACTCGCGTCGTCGTTCGCCGCGGGCGACACGGTGGTGCTCACACCGTCGCCGCACACCCCGCTCACCACCCTGCACCTGGGCCGGATGCTGGCGGAGGTGCTGCCGCCGGGGGTGCTGACGGTGCTCACCGGACGGGATCCGCTCGGCGAGCGGCTGGCCGCCGCGCCCGGACTGCGACGGCCGGCGCCGGAACCGGGCGGCAACGATCCCGCGATCGTGCTGCCCGGCACCGATCCGGCGCTCATCGCGGAACGCCTGTTCTGGAGCGCGTTCACCAATTGCGGGCAGCTGTGCACGGCGGTCAAACGGGTCTACGCCGTCGAGTCCGCGTACGACGGCGTGGTCGAGGCGCTCGCGGCCTTGGCGGCGAAGGTCGTGGTCGGCGACGGGCGGACGCCCGGCACGCAGATCGGCCCGGTGAACAACCGGCCGCGGCACGACCACGTCACCGGCCTCACCGAGGGGGCCAGGTCGGACGGCGCGCGGATCGTCACCGGCGGACCGCTCGGCGGACCCGGCTACTTCTTCGCCCCGGCGATCGTCGCCGAGGCGCACGACGGGATGCGCGTGGTGGCCGAGGAACAGTTCGGCCCGGTGCTGCCGGTCGTCCGATGCTCCACAATGGACGAAGCGCTCGGCCTCGCCAACGCCACGGCACCCGGCTTGCGCGCATCGGTGTGGGGCACGGACGAGGAGCACGCCGTGGAAGTCGCGACGCGGCTCGAATACGGGACGGTGTGGGTCAACGAGCACATGGCCTCCTGAATCCCGCGCTCAGGGAGTGATCGTCCGCACGTCCCACACCCAGACGCCGTCGACGAACTCGGCGGGCTTCCGCAGCAGCAGGTCGACGGTGGTCCGGAAGGCGTCCTGGTGCTCGCGCGGGATCAGCACGAGGACGTCGGCGTTCCAGTACCGCAGATCCTCCAGCGCCTGCTCCCGCTGCGATTCGGTGATCGTCGCCGGGATGCCGGTCTGCTTGATCTGGTCGAAGATGATCGACGTCGGCCGCTGGATGGCGCCGTAGCGCCCGCGTTTGTCGTCCGGGCCGCTCGGCCCGACGAAGTAGCCCTCCGGCATCGCGTAGCCGAGTCCCGCGTCGATCTGCCAGTGCAGTGGTTCGGATTCGCCGGAACTCGGCAGCGGCACGGGTACCACGGTCCCGCCGGGCGCGACGTAGCTTCGCCAGGTCCCGTCGGCGAGGAACCGCGGCGTCGGCGGCCGGTCCTTCACGATCAGTTGCGTCGGCGCGATCGGCAGCAGAACCGCGATCACGACGCCGATCCACACCAGCCGCAACGGGAATCGCCGCTCCCCCGGCACTTCCGGCAGTTGCGACGCGACCGCGTAGACGCGCTCGGTCGCCAGCGCCAGCAACGCGCCGATGAGCGGGATGCAGCCCATCGCGAGCCGCGATTCCAGCAGCGATTCGAACAGGGGCAGTTCGGAGAAGAGTTTCCACGGCCCCGGGATCCCGGTCTCCTCGTGCACCACGATCAGTTGCACGCCAAGGGAAAGCCAGGCCATCACGAACATCGAGATCGCCAGCGCCCGCGCGAACACCTCACGCCACAGCCAGGCGGTGATCACCACCATCAGCACGATCAACGGCCAGCCGAAGAAGGCGTTCTCCTCGGTGCGGTTCATCGACACGTCCGCGGCGGCCTGCGGCTGCCCGGCGACCGACTGGGTCGCGAACCGGGTGAACGCGGCGGTGTCGTTCCCGACGGGGCCGTGTTCGATCGCCTGGTAGCTCTGCGGGCCGAAGAACTGCCACCACAGCGGGAAAGCACACAGCACGAGCGCCACGAGGACACCGATGCCGACGCCGATCCCCAGCGGTTTCGCCATCGGCGGGAACTCGCGGTAGTTCGTCGCGAAGTAGGCGATGGCGAAGATCGCGAACGCCATCGCGAAGATCAGCAGCGGTTCTTCACCGAGGAAGATCTGGTACGCCGCCAGCAGGCCGAGGAAGATCCCGTTGCGCACCGGACGCTCGCCGCGCGCGATCTTGAAGACCAGCAACGCGATGAACGGCAGGACGAACCACGCGACGAAGTTCGGATGCGCGTTGCCGTGCGAGATCATCGGCGGGGCGAAGCCGACGAACGCGCCACCGATGGCCGCGCCGACCCGGTGGGTCACCAGATGCCGCGAGAAGACCCAGTACCAGGCCGCCGCCGTGCCGGCGAGACCGCCGGTGAGCGCGATGGCCCAGGTGACCGTCGGGCCGAAGGTGAGCGTGACCGGCGCCAGCGGGATGCCGATGCCGAGCATGGCCGTGTTGGCCATCAGGTTCACGCCGAGCGGATGGTTCTGGAAGTGCGAACTGAGCGGATTCCTCAGGTGCAGCACGTTGTCCGCGGTGACGGAGAAGAACCACTCCCACAGGTTCTGGTCCGACGCGCTGTTCCAGAGATAGCCCTCCTTGAGGTCGAGCCAGAGCCCGTTGTAGAGCAGGAAGGCGAACAGCAGGAAGCCGCCCATGATGGCGGCGTCGGCGGCGGCGAACCGGCGAGGTCTCGTGGGACTCTTCTCGGCCTCCACGTCCGCCGCCTCAGCCTGGAAAAGACTCACTGACCGTCCTCACGGCTCGACAACGCGGGCGAGAAAGTAGATCACACCCGTCGAGGCATGCCTGACGAGCAGAAGGAAGGGGCGATCGACGGCGACTTCGAGGGGTTCGTCGACGATGAGCGACGTCAGCCGCATCAGCACCGCCGTCGCGGCGGCGCCTTCGAGGCCTTGTTCGTCGATGCGGAGCACGGACTGGTGGACGACCTCGGACACTTCGAGCCGGTCGTCGTCGGCGAGCGCGGTGAGGTCGGCGTCTGCGGTGAACATCGTGCGCACACCGAGATCCTTGAGTTTCGCCGTCAGCGGGCTGTCGACGTCGAGGTCGAGTTTCGGCAGTGACAGGGCGATCGTCTTGGACCGCGTGTTCTCCAGCAGTACCGCCAGCTTGCCCGCGTCGAGTTCGGCGTCGTCGAGATCGCCGTCCGGCAGCAGGACGACCGCCTCCACCCCGCCCTCGGCGCCGAGGCGGACGACCTGCCAGCCGTCCTCGTGGGTGTGGTCGAGCTGTTTTTCGAGCCACATCGTCGGAACCGTACGGGTGCCGGACGGCGCGTGGAAGTCCGCGGGCGCGGTGTTGTCACCGGAGAACGGATTGGTCCACGCGGTTTTGAGATACAGGGCGTTGACGATCGCGGCGACGGTGTCCGGCGCGACGGTCCCCTGCTTCAGCAGTTCGGGGATCAGCTCGCGGGTGGCCTCGGCGACATCGGCGTTGATCAGCCGCCGCGCGGCCTCCGGATCGTCGCCGAACGGGGCGCTCTCGACCTTCCCGCCCGGCCAGGTGGCGAGTTCCGCGCGGAAGGATTCTTCGATCGGCAGCCCGTCCCAGGCCCAGAGCGTGTTCGCGACCGCGAGTTCGGGGCCGTCGTCGAGCAGCGACGAGGCCTTGCCCAGCAGGTCGGCGAGCTCGTCCGGGTCGCCGAGCAGCGCGATCAGTTCTTCTCTGGTCTTGCCCTTGGCGGCCTGCGTCACCAGGCCGAGCGCGCTCGCGATCGAGTACGGCGAGAAACACGCGTTCTCCGTGCGGCTCGCCAGCACCCGATAGAGGTCCAGACCAAACCGGAGGTGGCTTTCGACAGCGCCCATGCCGCAGACCGTACCGTGCACGGGCCCGTCCGTCTCCTGTCCGAAAGTTCCGCCTTGCCGGAAAGGTGAGGGCAAGGGTGACGTGTCGCGGTCGGCTCAGCGAAACCGCCGTTCGGTACCGGTGGTCGTGAGTGTCGTGAAGGGCACCTTTGAGACCTTCATCCTGGATCCACCGGTGTGTTTGTTAGGTGATCTTGGTGGGGGTTTTTGATCTTCTGGTTGGTTGGTGGGCAGGGTGGGTTGCCGGTCGTCTCATC